>CAKTZW010000344.1 GCA_934636065.1 uncultured Labedella sp. | reverse complement strand
GGCTCGGACCGCGCGTTCAACGACGAGGAGATCGCCGCCGCCATCGTCGACGCCTCCCCCGTGGCCGAGGGTCGCACCGAGGGAGACCTCGCGATCGAGATCGACCGCACCTCGACCGAGGCCGACGTCTACCCCGTCGTGCTCGTGAGCTACCTGATCGCGTGCGAGGAGTACACCGACCCCGCGAGCGCCGAGCTCGTGAAGGCGTACTTCAACTACATCGTCAGCGAAGAGGGCCAGACCACGGCGGCCGACTCCGCCGGCTCCGCTCCGATCTCGTCCGACCTGTTCGACAAGGCCACCGCTGCGATCGAGCTGATCAAGTAAGACCCCCAGAGGATGTGTCCGGCGACTTCGCTTCGAAGCGCCGGACACATCCTCGTCCCGCACCAGGCTCTGACTCACCGAGAGAACCCGACATGACAGCACCAGCCGCCACCCCCGCGCTGATCCCGGCCAAGCAACGCCCCGGCGACCGCATCTTCTCCGGCAGCGCCCTCGTGGCCGGATCCCTCATCCTCGCCGTGCTCGCCGCCGTCGCCGCGTTCCTGGTGCTGCAGAGCGTCCCGGCCGTCGTGACCGACCCGGAGGACATCTCGATCCTCCGCGGCAAGAACCTCGCCGAGTACGTCTGGCCCCTCATCTTCGGCACGCTGTGGTCCGCGACCATCGCCCTCGCCCTGGCGGTCCCGGTCGCGATCGGCATCGCGCTGTTCATCAGCCACTACGCGCCCCGCCGGCTGGCGCAGGGTCTCGGCTACGTCATCGACCTGCTGGCCGCCGTCCCCTCGGTCGTCTTCGGCCTGTGGGGCGGCAACGTCCTCGCCCCGGCCGTCCAGCCCTTCTACTCGTGGCTCGAGCAGACCTTCGGCTGGTTCCCCCTCTTCGCCGGTCCCGCCTCGGGAACCGGTCGCACGATTCTCACGGCGTCCGTCGTGCTCGCGGTCATGGTGCTGCCGATCATCACCGCCATCTGCCGCGAGGTGTTCCTCCAGACCCCGGTGCTCCACGAGGAGGCCGCCCTCGCCCTCGGCGCGACGCGCTGGGAGATGATCCGGATGGCCGTTCTCCCGTTCGGCCGCGCCGGCATCGTGTCGGCCGCCATGCTCGGCCTCGGACGCGCCCTCGGAGAGACGATGGCCGTCGCCATGGTGCTCTCGGCCTCCGGCGGCGTGACCGTCAACCTGATCAGCTCGAGCAACCCGAGCACCATCGCCGCCAACATCGCGTTGAGCTTCCCCGAGGCCTACGGCGTCAACGTCAACGTCCTGATCGCCACGGGTCTCATCCTCTTCGCCATCACCCTGCTCGTAAACACGATCGCCCGCATCGTCGTGAACCGGCGCAAAGACTTCTCTGGAGCGAACTGATGTCGCAGCTCACCGCACCGCCGAAGCAGGCCGCAGCGCCCGGCGCCATGCCCAACTCGTACGCGACGGGGCGTCTTCCCCGTTTCGTGCCGTGGATCATCCTCGTCGGCGCCTTCGTCGTCATGTTCGCGGTCTTCGCGCTCTTCGCGGTGTCGGACCCCGAGGGCGGCTTCAACGCCCCCGGCGCCGTCTTCCTCGCGGTCGTGCTGTACGGCGTCGTGATCTACTTCGTCGCCCGCATGATCGAGGGGCCGCGACGAGCGGTCGACCGCCTCGTGACGACGCTCGTCACGCTCGCGTTCGTCGTCGCGCTCCTCCCCCTCATCTCGCTCCTCTCGACGGTCATCCTCAACGGGACAGCGCGCCTCGACCTGACGTTCTTCACCAACTCGATGCGCAACGTCGTCGGCGAGGGCGGTGGGGCCCTCCACGCCGTCATCGGAACCGTGTTCATGACGGGGGCCGCCGCCCTCATCTCGATCCCGATCGGCCTGCTCACGTCGATCTACCTCGTCGAGTACGGTCGTGGCCGCCTGGCGCGCGCGATCACGTTCTTCGTCGACGTCATGACGGGAATCCCGTCGATCGTCGCCGGACTGTTCGCCTACACGCTCTTCGTCATCTTCTTCGGCCCGGGCATCCGCCTCGGCATCGCGGGAGCCATCGCGCTCGCCGTGCTCATGATCCCCGTCGTCGTGCGGTCGAGCGAGGAGATGCTGCGCCTCGTCCCCAACGAGCTGCGCGAGGCGGCCTTCGCCCTCGGCGTCCCGAAGTGGCTCGTCGTGCTCAAGGTCGTGCTGCCGACGTCCATCGCGGGACTCACGACGGGCATCATGCTCGCCATCTCCCGCGTCATCGGCGAGACGGCTCCGCTGCTCGTCGCCGCCGGCTATACGAACAACATGAACTACGACCTCGGCGAGGGCCGCATGCAGAGCCTCCCCGTGTTCGTCTACAGCTCCTACGTCAGCCAGGGCACCGAGGCGCAGGCCTACCTCGACCGGGCGTGGACCGGAGCCCTCACCCTCATCCTCATCGTCATGGCACTCAACCTGCTGGCGCGACTGATCGCTCGCGCGTTCTCGCCCAAGCTCAGCCGCTGAACCCGAACCGAAAGAACACACACGTGTCCAAGCGCATCGAAGTCAACGACCTCAACGTCTACTACTCCAAGTTCCTCGCGGTCGAAGGCGTGAGCCTCACGATCGAGCCGCGCAGCGTGACGGCCTTCATCGGCCCGTCCGGCTGCGGCAAGTCGACCTTCCTCCGCACCCTCAACCGCATGCACGAGGTCATCCCGGGGGCGCGCGTGGAGGGCGAGGTCCTCATCGACGGCGACAACCTCTACGGTGCCGGCGTGGACCCCGTGCTCGTCCGTCGGCAGGTGGGCATGGTCTTCCAGCGCCCGAACCCGTTCCCGACGATGTCGATCCGCGAGAACGTGCTCGCCGGCGTCTCGCTCAACAACCGTCGCATGTCCCGCTCGGAGTCGGACGACCTCGTCGAGAAGTCCCTCCAGGGCGCGAACCTCTGGAACGAGGTGAAGGACCGCCTCGACCGTCCCGGCTCCGGGCTCTCCGGCGGCCAGCAGCAGCGACTGTGCATCGCGCGGGCCATCGCGGTCTCCCCCGACATCCTCCTCATGGACGAGCCCTGCTCGGCCCTCGACCCGATCTCGACTCTCGCGATCGAGGACCTGATCGAGGAGCTCAAGAAGGAGTACACGATCGTCATCGTGACCCACAACATGCAGCAGGCGAGCCGCGTGAGCGACCGGACCGCGTTCTTCAACATCGCGGGCACCGGCAAGCCCGGCAAGCTCATCGAGTACGACGACACCAACACGATCTTCACCCAGCCGTCGGTTCAGGCGACCGAAGACTACGTGTCCGGGCGCTTCGGTTGATCGGCTCCATGCGCTGATACGACGATGCCGCGCCTCCCTCGGGAGGCGCGGCGTCGTCGTATCCGGGCCGCTCGACCGCCGAGGCGGTGCCGGCAGGTCAGGCGGTCTCAGGCGGGCTCGACCACGAGCACGGGGTCCGTCGTCGGCGTGCCCCCGGAACCGCCGGCCTTCTCGATCGTGACCGCGACGACGTCACCCGCCTCCATCGCGCCGGCGAGGACGC
>CAKTZW010000343.1 GCA_934636065.1 uncultured Labedella sp. | reverse complement strand
GTCGAGGTCTGTTCGACGCGCAGCGCCTGGTCGCGCCGCACGAAGGTGCCGACGTCGTTGCGGATCAGTCCACCGGGGAGGAGGTGCGCCTCGGTGAGCATCTGGAAGCCGTTGCAGATCCCGAGGACCGGCGTCCCCTTGCCGGCGGCCTCGACGACCTCCGCCATGATCGGTGCGTGCGCGGCGATCGCGCCGGCGCGCAGGTAGTCGCCGTAGCTGAAGCCGCCGGGGAGCACGATCGCGTCGACCCCGTCGAGGTCGTGCGAGCCGTGCCAGAGGGCGACGGGTTCCGCGTCGGCGAGCCGGACGGCGCGCAGCGCGTCCCGATCGTCCAGCGAACCGGGGAAGGTGACGACGCCGATCCTCACGGCGCGAGCGTCTCGGCCGGGGCGGACTCGGTGGAGACGGTCGGCCCGTCGACGACGCTCACGCCGACGACGTCCTCGATGACCGAGTTCGAGAGCAGGTCGACCGCGACACCGCGCACCTGCTCGAGAGTGGCGTCGTCCACAGGGCCGGATGTCGTGAGCTCGAAGCGCTTGCCGACCCTCACCCCCGTGATGTCCGTGTTTCCGAGACGGGCGAGTGCTCCCGCGACGGCCTTGCCTTGCGGGTCGAGCAACTCGGCCTTCGGCATGACCTCGACGACGATCGTGGGCACCGGTGAACTCCCTGGAGTGTGGGGGACGGGAACGCCTCCATCCTACCGGGTACCCCCGACACCGGCTCCGGCCTCACGACCCTGCATCGCGACGCCGCACCACCGCCTCGCGCCACCGCTCCGCACCGCCGCCTCGCACCGCCGCCTCGCATCGCCGCTCCGCATCGCCGCCTCGCATCGCCGCCTCGCACCGCCGCCTCGCATCGCCGGACCGTGGCGTGCGCCTTCGCCCGTTCACCCGCCGTCCACCATCGGTCAACCGACCGTTGGCGGGCGCTGGCTAGCGTGACTCGCGCCGGCTCCGGCCGGTCGCCGCTCGCCGACGAAGGAAATGGGGGGACGATGCGCGCGACACGCCATTCGCCTGCCCCGACCGCGCCGGTCGACGATCCGACCGCCCGCCGCGATGTCATCGTGCGCCCGGCGCCGCTCGCCATGGTCTGGCAGGGACCGGGGTCCGCGCACGCGGCGATCGCGGTCCCCGGGGTCTCGCTCGGGCCGGGTGACGTCCTCGTCGCCGTCGAGTCGGCGACGATCTGTCCGGCGGACGCCGCTACGGTCGGAGGTCAGGGGAAGCCGTCCGTTCCGCTCGTGCTGGGGCACGAACAGGTCGGTCGCGTCGCCGCCGTCGGCCACGGTGCGTCGACGGCGGACGGTGCCCGGCTCATCGTGGGGATGCGGGTGGTCTGGTCGCGACGCATCGGGTGCGGCACGTGTGAGGCGTGCCGAGCCGACTCTCCGAGCGCGTGCCGGACGGCTCGGGAGTACGGGGCGGACCGGCTCCGCCGCGGGTGGGAGCTGAGCGGCGGCTTCGCGACGCACGTGCTCGTGCGTGCGGGGACCGCGATCGTGGCCGTGCCCGAGATCGTGCCCGTCGCGGCGCTCGCGCCCGCCCCGTGCGGGACGTCTCTCGCGGCGGCTGCGGTCGAGGCGATCGTCGAGGCGACGGACGTGGACGGCGAGGAGGTCGTGGTGTTCGGAGCCGACCTCGTCGGCCTCACCGTGACGGCGATGCTCACGGACGAGGGCGCGCGGGTGACCGTCGTCGACGGCGATCCCGAACGGCGGGCGTGGGCGCGTCGCTTCGGTGCCGCGCGGGTCGGGGCGGACGTCGCCGCGCTCGCCGACGGCCGACGCGTCGTCGCCGTGGTCGACGCTGATCCGCTCGTCGGGGCGTCGGCGCTCGTCGCCGCGGTCGCCCGCGTCGGCGCCGTCGCCTCGGTCGGTGCCGCGCCCTCCGGAGCACTCCAGTCCCGGGCGGCACTCTCGGCCGTCATCGGTCCGGACGGAGCCCACCCCGATCCGGCTGTCAGCGGGCACGCCCACGAGGGCGACGGTGACGACCTCGACGCCGCGGTCGCGTCGATCCCCCTGGCACACGGCGGGATCGTCGTGCGTGTGCGACACGCGCACGACTCCGCCGCGGTACCCCTGGCGGACCGCTTCGTGGCCCACGGGACCGACCGGATCGCCACCGCTGCCCTCGACGCCGATGGGGACGAGCGGCGGCTCGAAGCGCCGCGTGCGCGGACGCTCACCGTACGCCGCCCGGATCCGCGACATCTCGCCACCGCCGTCGTGTTCCTCGCGAACGCCTGGTATCGGTTCCCCCTCGCGGACCTCGTGGCGGTCCGCTTCCCGCTCGGCCGGCTCGACGAGGCGCTGACGGCCGCCGGCGGAAGATCCGCGCTTCGTGTCGGCATCGACCCTGTCGTGCCGTGATGCCGCGGGCATCGGCGGTCCGTCGTGTCGTGGTGCCGGCGCGGGGGCGGGTGCAAACGACCGCTCTCCGAAGCGGTCAGCCGCGCCCTTATAGACTGGGGTGCAGTCGGGGGGCGACGTCAGCGGGGGCGAAAGGAGAGCGGTTCCACGTGCCCAAGAGGCGGGACGCAGTTCAGAACCACGAGAAACTGTTGGCTGCGGCACGGGCGGTGATCGCTGAGCGCGGCATCGACGCGCCCCTCGAGGAGATCGCTCGACGCGCCGACGTCGGCATCGCGACCCTCTATCGCAACTTCGCGAGTCGGGACGAGCTCGTTCAGGCTCTCTTCGAGCGCTCGATGGACGAGGTCGACGCGCTGCTCTCCGAGATCGGGGGTGAAAACACCGCGTGGGAGTCCATCGTCGCCTTCATGGACCGCCTCGGCATGTGGCTCCTCGCGGACCCGGCGATGCCGACGATCGTGACCCGCATCGGCATCATCGATCCGGACCGCCGACCCGCGATGCGCTTCGCCGGCGCGACGACGGCGCTCGTCGAGCAGGCCCAGGCCGACGGCGATCTCCGAGCCGACGTGACGTCCATCGACATCGTCCTCCTCGCAACCATGCTCGGGTCGATCGGCCGGTACGGGACCGAGTACGTCACGCAGTGGCGGAGGCAGCTCGACATCGTGCTCGACGGACTGCGTCCCGAGGGCGGTCCGCGGACCGCCCTCGCCGCTGGACCCGTGGATCTCGACAGCTACCACCGGATGCTCCGCCGCAGTCCCGCGGAGGCCTGAGGCCTCGCTCGACTGCGGCTCCGTGGGGCGCCGTCCGTCTGTGCCACGACGCGGTGCCGCAGGCTCTCGCACCTCGGTCCCTGACCTTGTCGAGGGGCGGTCCCTGAACTCGTCGAAGGGCGGTCCCTGAGCCTGTCGAAGCGCGGTCTCACTAACGTTGCCTGAGCTTGTCGAAGGGCGGTCCCTGAGCCTGTCGAAGGGCGCCACCCCCGGGCCCTGGAGCCGGCCCGCGGACGCGTCCATACCGGTCCCTGAGCCTGTCGAAGGGCGGTCTCACTCGTTCCCTGAGCTTGTCGAAGGGCGGTCCCTGAGCTTGTCGAAGGGCACCACCTCGGG
>CAKTZW010000342.1 GCA_934636065.1 uncultured Labedella sp. | reverse complement strand
CCCACTTCTCCTGCAGGAGCACGGAGCGGGGACGGTGACCGGCCGCGAGGGCGCGGCGGATGACCTTCGTCGACTCGGCGATGTACAGCCCTCCGGCCGGCTCCGTCTTCTTCCGCAGCGCCACGTCGGTCAGTCGCGAGTAGTCCGCGAGAGCGCCGAGCCCGTCGCTCGAGATCCGTTCGACGAGCATGCTGTCCTCTCCGTCGTCGCACCAGAGGCGACCGGGGAAACAAAACGGTCATGAAGTGCGTTTACCATCGTGTCAGGTTCGGGAGTCGGGAGGTTCCATGACGACACTCGTCGGATCGCACGCCGAGGGGACGTCCGTCGCGGGCGTCGATGAGGCGATCGGCCTGCTCCGCGGTCGTGTCTCCGTGTTCCTCACGGGAGCCGGTGTCAGCACCGACTCCGGCATCCCCGACTACCGGGGCGAGGGCGCCCCGAAGCGCACGCCGATGAACGTGGGTCAGTTCCTCACCGACGACGCGTTCCGGCGGCGTTACTGGGCCGGCTCGCACCGCGGCTGGCGACGCTTCGCGTCGGCCGCTCCGAACGACGGGCATCGCGCCATCGCGCGCCTCGAGGGCGCAGACCTCTCGGTCGGTGTGGTCACGCAGAACGTCGACGGCCTGCATTTCCGGGCCGGATCCCGACGGGTGGTCGACCTGCACGGCTCGATGGAGCAGGTGCGCTGCCTCACGTGCGGGCAGATGTTCAGCCGCGACAGCATCGCCGAGCGCATGATCCGGCAGAATCCCGACTTCGACCTGTCCGAGGAGGAGGAGCTCGGCCCCGACGGCGACGTCCTCGTCACCGGCATTGAGTCGTTCGACGTGCCCTCGTGCACCGTGTGCGGCGGCGTGCTCAAGCCCGACATCGTGTTCTTCGGCGAGTTCATCCCCCGCGACAAGTTCGAGGAGGCGAGTCAGCTCCTCGCGAGTGCCGACGTCCTCGTCATCGCGGGCTCGTCCCTCGTCGTCAACTCCGGCATCCGACTCCTGGAACAGGCCCGCCGCGCCCGCAAGCCGGTCGTCATCGTCAACCGCGGCGTCACGAAAGGCGACTCGAGAGCGACCGTCAAGATCGACGGCGGCACGACGGAGACGCTCACGGCCATCGCCGACGGCTTGTTGGCCTGATCACCGCCCGCGGCGGGTGTCGCAGGCGGTCACCGCCGCCGTGGCGCCAGGGCGGCGAAGAGCTCGAGGAGCCGCTCGGCCGGCTCAGCCCAGGCCGCCGGCTCCGGCGAGGCGATGTCGGCCGGCGCGAGGGCGAGAACGGGCTGCCGCGTCCGGCTCGTCCCGATGGCGGCACGCTGGGCGGACGACGACGTCGTGACGATGGCGTCGGCGCGAGCGAGCACCAGGCGACGAAGCACGGGCACCATGCGCAGCCACGTGAGGACGCCGATCGCCGGCCCGCGCCGTCGCCGCTCTCGCAGGCCGCGCCGTGCGTCGGCGCCGACACCGGCGACGAGCACGTAACGGCGACCGACGCTGCCCCACATCGGCGCGGGCGAGAAGACGACGTCGGGGGCGATCGTGTTGAGCCCGAGAGCGGTGAAGAGCTCCCGGGGATCGTCGGGGCTGCGCAACAGCTGCCACGGCAGATCCGGGAGGACGCGGAGCTGCCGATGATCCGAGATGGTCATCGTGATCGGGTGTCGCCGGGCGAGAGCGGCCACGATGCCGCGCGTGGCGGTCGACAGTCGATCGTCGGGGTCGTCGGTCGCCCAGCGGCAGTCGACGACGATCCTCACGCTCGTCTCCGCGCGAGGAACGACTCGATGAAGCCCGCGGCGGCGTCGGGCACCTCGTAGTGGATGAGGTGGCCGACGGCCGGGATGACCTCGAGCTCGGCGTCCGCGAAGAGGGTCTGCAACCGGTGCTGAGCCGCGACGGGCGTGATGTCGTCCTTCTCCGCCGCCACCAGCAGGGTGGGGACGCGGATCCGCTCGGCGACCATGCTCACGTCCGTCGACACCGAGGCGCGGAAGGCCTCGAGGACCACGCGGCGCGACGCGAAGCCCGAGAAGTAGAGGTGGTGCTGCCCGTGGATCCACGCGCGCAGCGCGGGCTCGCGCGTCTTCGCCATCGCCTCGCTCATGACGCGGACGATCAGCCGGTTGCGCAGGAGCGCAAAACCCGCACGCTCGGGCAGAGCCGCGGCCACACGGTAGTACAGCACGGCCAGCCGCGTGAGGACGCCGCGCGGCCCGGCGAGGGCGGGCGCGGCGATCGGATTGACGAGGATGAGGTCCGGGGTCACGAGGCCGTCGGCCACGGCGGTCGAGGCGACGATCGAGCCGAACGAGTGTCCCAGCACGACGGCCTGGCCGCCGGGCACGACGGCATCGACGAAGGCGCGAAGCCACCGGGAGTATCCGGGGATGTCGTGGCCGTCCGCCAGCGGCTCCGACGCCCCGAAGCCCGGAAGGTCCGGCGCCACGAGGCGGTAGCCGGGCAGGTGCGCCACGACAGGCTCGAGGCCGTGGTGGTCGCCGCGGAAGCCGTGGACGAGAACGATCGTCGTGGCGGCGTCGGACGGTCCGTACTCCCACCAGGCCGTCGAGGCGCCGAGAACGGTCGTCGAGTGCTCACGCACGGGGACACGGCGCAAGAGCGCGTCGTAGGGGGAAGTCGCGACCATGAGACCACCAGTTTAGGGGGCGGACGGCGATGCACCGGCTCGCTCGACGACTCGCCATCGAGGTGACGGCCGGTGACGGTGGTCGGCCCTATCGTGACGGTCGTGGATACTGAACGACCGTTGCCCTGGTGGTCGACACTCGGGGTCTTCGACCTCGAGACGACCGGAATCGATACGCAGTCGAGCCGCATCGTCAGCGCCCACGTCGGCGTGCTCGACGCCGACGGTGAGATCGTGCGCAGCCGCGACTGGCTCGCCGACCCGGGTGTCGAGATCCCCGAGCAGGCGACGGCCGTCCACGGCATCTCCACGGAGCGCGCCCGCACCGAGGGGAGGCCGGCCGCGGAGGTCGTGGCGGAGATCATCGACGAGCTCAACGGGCTCTTCGCCGCCGGAACGCCCGTCGTCATCTACAACGCGCCGTACGACCTCTCGCTGCTCGCGGCTGAGGCCCGTCGGCACGGGCACGAGCCGATCACCGAGCCGGCCCCGATCATCGACCCGCTCGTCATCGACAGGGCCGTCGACCGGTACCGACGCGGAAAGCGGACCCTTGCGGCGGCCGCCGGGTACTACGGGGTCGACCTGCTCTCAGCGCACGAGGCGAGTTCCGATGCCGTGGCGGCGGGCCGGGTCGCCCAGGCGATCGCCCGCGTCTACGCCGAAGCGCTCGACGTGGCGGCCGAGCAGCTGCACGGCCTCCAGATCGACTGGTGCCGCAGCCAGGCCGAGAGCTTCCAGGAGTACATGCGCCGCGTGCGCGACCCGCAGTTCGTCGCCGACGGCAGCTGGCCGCTGCGCCCCGCCCTCGTGCCGGCGGTGCTCGGCGAGGGTGCGGCCGCGTAGTCGGAGCCTTGTTCG
>CAKTZW010000341.1 GCA_934636065.1 uncultured Labedella sp. | reverse complement strand
GTGGGAGCCCGCACGAAGGCGCGCAAGCGCGCTCTCGACATCCTGTACTCCGCCGATGTGCGTCGCATCACACCGGCGGAGGCGCTGTCCGCCGAGGCGGGTCGTGCTGCGAGCGAGCCCGACCGCGCCGCGTCGTGGCTCTACGCCCGCGACATCGTCGACGGCGTCATCGACAATCAGGTCGAGATCGATGAGCAGATCGAGACGTTCTCGCAGGGGTGGTCACTCGAGCGCATGCCCGCGATCGACCGGGCGATCCTGCGCATCGGCGTGTGGGAGGTGCTCTTCAACGACGAGATCCCCACGGGTGTCGCGATCGACGAGGCCGTCGAGGCCGCCAAGGAGTACTCGACGGACGACTCGCCGAGCTTCGTGAACGGCCTCCTCGGGCGCATCGCGCAGCAGTCCCACTGAGTCGGCTACACCCGTCCGAGGGCGCCAGGTCGACACCGAGGGCGCCCGTCGGACATGGCGCCCTCATGCGGGAGTAGCGTCCTCGCCTGCTAGGCTCGTTGGAGCAACGAGACAACCTTTAACACCGTCCGGAGAGGCGGAGAAGGGAGTCGGCCATGAGCGCGCGCGTCGTGCTGCAGCATGCTGACATCTCGCGGGCGCTGACCCGCATCTCGCACGAGATCCTCGAGTCCAACCGCGGAGCTGACGCCCTCGTCATCCTCGGCATCCCGACGCGGGGCGTCGTGCTCGCCCGCCGCGTCGCGGCCCTCGTCTCCGAGATCTCCGGAGCCGCCGTGCCGGTCGGCTCCCTCGACGTCACGATGTACCGCGACGACCTCTCCCGGCAGCCCACGCGGGCGCCATCGCCCACGTCCATCCCGGCTCGCGGGCTCGACGGCGCGACGGTCGTCCTCGTGGACGACGTGCTGTACTCCGGCCGCACCATCCGCGCGGCGCTCGACGCCATCGGCGACATCGGCCGTCCGCGTGCCGTCCGCCTCGCCGTTCTCGTGGACCGCGGCCACCGCGAGCTGCCGATCCGACCCGACTTCGTGGGCAAGAACCTGCCGTCGTCGCCGTCCGAGCGCATCTTCGTCCGGCTCGACGACGTCGACGGCGAGGAGTCCGTCACGATCGACCGCGGGGAGGCGTGATGCGCCACCTCCTCTCCACCCGAGACCTGTCCCGCGACGAGGCCGTCCACATCCTCGACGTCGCGGAGGACATGGCGGACACGCAGACGCGCGAGGTCCGCAAGCTCCCGACCCTGCGCGGCAAGACCGTCGTCAACCTCTTCTTCGAGGACTCGACCCGGACCCGGATCTCGTTCGAGGCCGCGGCGAAGCGGCTCTCCGCCGACGTCATCAACTTCAGCGCGAAGGGATCGAGCGTCTCGAAGGGCGAGAGCCTCAAGGACACGGCGCAGACCCTCGAGGAGATGGGCGCCGACGCCGTCGTCATCCGCCACGGCTCCTCCGGCGCCCCGCACACGCTCGCGGCGAGCGGGTGGATCGACGCGGGCATCGTCAACGCGGGCGACGGCACGCACGAGCACCCGACGCAGGCCCTGCTCGACGCCTTCACCATCCGGAGGCGCCTGCACGGCGGAGCGAGCCGTGGTCGGGCGCTCGACGGCGTCACTGTCGCTATCGTCGGCGACATCCTCCACTCGCGCGTCGCGCGCTCGAACGTCTGGCTCCTGTCGGCCCTCGGCGCCCGGACGGTCTTCGTCGGCCCGCCGACGCTCGTGCCGCACCGGCTCGACGGCTGGCCGGCCGACGTCTCGTTCGACCTCGACGCCACGATCGACGCCGCACCCGACGTCGTCATGATGCTCCGCATCCAGACGGAACGGATGAACGACGCGTTCTTCCCCAACCCCCGGGAATACTCCCGGCGCTGGGGCCTCGACGACGAGCGACTCGCGCGTCTCGGCCCGGATACGATTGTCATGCACCCCGGACCGATGAACCGCGGCCTGGAGATCTCCTCGCGAGCTGCGGACTCGCCCCGTTCGACGGTACGCGAACAGGTCGCGAACGGCGTCTCCGCGCGCATGGCCGTGCTGTATCTCCTGCTCTCCGGCGAACGTGAGGACTGACATGTCGACCCCCTCCCTCCTCATCCGCGCCGCGACGCTTCCCGACGGCACGACGGCGGACGTCTCGATCGCGGACGGCGTGATCACGGCCATCGGCGCGACGCTCGACGCCGCCGGGACCACGGTCGTCGACGCCGACGGGCTGCGGCTCCTCCCGGGTCTCGTCGACCTCCACACGCACTTGCGCGAGCCCGGCTACGAGGATAGCGAGACCGTGCTCACCGGCACGCGAGCCGCGGCGGCCGGCGGCTTCACGACGGTCTTCGCGATGGCGAACACCTCGCCCGTCGCCGACACCGCCGGAGTCGTCGAGCAGGAGCTCGCGCTCGGGGAGGCGTCGGGGTACGCGACGGTGCAGCCCATCGGCGCCGTCACGACCGGGCTCGCGGGGGAGCGGCTCGCGGAGCTCGGCGCGATGGCGTCGTCCCGAGCCCGCGTGCGGCTGTTCTCGGACGACGGCTTCTGCGTCAGCGACCCGCTGCTCATGAGGCGGGCGCTCGAGTACGTGAAGGCCTTCGACGGTGCGATCGCTCAGCACGCCCAGGAGCCACGGCTGACGGTCGGCGCGCAGATGAACGAGGGGGAGGTGTCCGCACGCCTGGGCCTCGCGGGGTGGCCCTCGGTCGCGGAGGAGGCCATCATCGCTCGCGATGTGCTCCTCACCGAGCACGTCGGCAGCCGACTGCACGTCTGCCACGTCTCGACGGCCGGCTCCGTCGAGATCATCCGGTGGGCGAAGGCGCGCGGCATCGCTGTGACCGCGGAGGTCACGCCGCACCACCTGCTCCTCACCGAGGACCTCGCCGAGAGCTACGACGCGCGCTTCAAGGTCAACCCGCCGCTCCGGTCGGCTGAGGACGTCTCGGCGGTCCGAGAGGGACTCGCCGACGGCACGATCGACATCGTCGCGACCGACCATGCGCCGCACCCGGACCAGCACAAGGACGGCGCCTGGCCGGCGGCCGCGAACGGCATGGTGGGGCTCGAGTCCGCGCTGAGCGTCGTCCACTCCGCGATGGTGGAGACGGGGCTTATCGGCTGGGCCGACGTCGCGCGGATTCTCTCGGAGGCCCCGGCGCGCATCGGACGGCTCGATCGTGGCTCGGCTCCGCTCGGCGTGGGCGCGCGTGCCGACGTCGTCCTGTACGACCCGGCGGTCACGCGGACGTTCGGGACCGAGGACCTCGCGGGCAGGAGCGTGAACTCGCCCTACTTCGGCCGCTCGCTTCCGGGTCGCGTCGTCGCCACGATCCACGGCGGCGTCCCCACGGTCCTCGACGGCGCACTCCGACCGCATGACGAGGTTCTCGCGCACCGCAGGGCGGTGGCGGCCCATGGATAGGCTCGTGCCCGGCGCGATCGTCGCGCTCGTGCTCGGTGAGGCTCTCGACATCACGCCGTTCCCCGCCAGGCTCGACGGCACCCACGACCGCGACATGCCGCTCGCCTGGCTCG
>CAKTZW010000340.1 GCA_934636065.1 uncultured Labedella sp. | reverse complement strand
GTCTACCTCACCGGGAGCGCCACATCGAAGCTGCGCGGAAGCGGCGTCGTCACCGCCGTGAACGGCACAAGCTACACCGTCGAGATTCGCGAGGGCGAATTTCAGCTGAGCGAAAGCGTGCGCGTGTACCGCGAGGAAACGCTCGCGTCCACCTCCCGCCTCGGCACCGGCAGCGTCGCGCGCGTGGATCCCGTCGCCGTCACGGCCACGGGCAGCGTTCTCAAAATGTGCGTGAAAAACGGCGAAGCCGTGCGCGCCGGAGACGTGCTGTTCGAGACGCTGGACGGCACGTGGGACGGCCTGTACGCCGCCGGCACCGACGTTGCCGCCACGACCTCCGGCATCGTGGAGAGCGTGTCGGCTTCCGCGGGCGACGCGGTCAGGAAGGGCGACACGCTGGCCGTCATCCATCCCGACGGCAGCCTGTACGTTTCCTTCTCCGTGCCGGAAACCGACCTCGGCAGCGTGCGGGAGGGCGACGCGGTCGAGCTGGAATTCGTGTGGAAGGACGACGAAACCGCCCGCGTTCCCCGGGTCGGCGAGGTCGGAGGCGGCGAGCCAGTCCGGGGCCGACTGCGGGGGCACCGCGTGCAGCACGTCGTAGCGGATCTCCTCGCGCGGCGCCCCGGTCGCACCGTCCTGCCCCCGGTCCGGTCCGTCCTGCGGGGGCGCAGCGGCGATGGTCACGGTCCGCGCGACCGGATCGACCGCGGCGAGCTCGCTGGAGTATCGCACCTCGATGCCGTACTCGGAGACCTTCCGTTCCAGTTCCGCATCGACGATCGGCATGCCGAAGAGCGTCGGGGTCGGGACGACGAGGACCACCCGGATGTCGGCGAGGACGCCCGTGGCACGCCAGTAGTCGCACGCGAGGTACATCGGCTTCTGCGCCGCGCCCGCGCACGTCGCCGGGCCCGCCGGCTGCGTGAAGACCACCGTTCCGCTGCGGACGTCCCGGAGCACCGCCGACGCCTTCCGGGCCAAGTCGAACTCGTAGTTGGAGACGCCGACCGGCGAGGCCATCGCCCCCGCGAGACCCGGCACCGCGCCCCAGTCCTTCTGGATGCCCGGGCACACGACGAGTTGGCCGTATGCGATGAGTCGTCCGTCGTCGAGGGCGACCGTCTTCGCCGCCGGGTCGATGTCGGCCACGCGCGCCTGCTCCCATCCGACGCCGCGCGGCATCACCTCGCGCTGCGGCCGGGTGGCCTGGCTCGCACGCGCGGTCCCACCCGCGACATGGGAGAACATCGGCTGGTAGAGGTGGTGCTCGCGCGGCTCGATCACCACGACGTCGTCGATGCCCAGTCGCCGCAGCCTCCCCGCGACCGACAGACCGGCATTGCCTCCGCCGACCACCACGACCTCATGCCGCTCGTCCCCGCTGTTCCCGTCGCTCATGGCCCGCCCGCTCCCTCTTTCCGCGTCCGTCGGCGTCACTCTAGGCGTGCCGACGGAGGCTCCCGACGGGGTCGCGGCGGACCACGGCTAGGAGTAGGAGCCGCGGGCTCAGAGCTCCTCGCCCGTCGGGTCGGGGATCGACTCGTCCTCGAGGCGCGAGCCGCCGAGCGGCTCGTCGTGCCAGGACACGGCTTCCCAGCCGTCGTCCGGCGACCCCTCGAGTGCGACCATGCCCGTGTTGGCGAGCGACCGGTTGCGCGTGTTCTCCTCGTCGAGGTTCCACGCGGCCCGAGCGCTCCACGCCCGGATCGCGGCACCGTGACTGACGAGAGCGACCGTGCCGTCGTGCGCGGCGGCGATGCGCTCGACGTCCGCGTCGTAGCGGTCGAAGAACTCCGTGCCGCTCTCGCCGATCCGCGCCTCAGGGTCGTGCCACCACGACAGCAGCGTGCCCATGTACGCGTACACGGCCTCCATGTCACTGCGCCCCTCGAGGTGGCCGGCGCTGATCTCGTGCACCCCGGCGAGCTCCACCGGCTGCAGGCCGAGGGCCGCGGCGAGCGGGGCCGCGGTGCGGCGGGTGCGCAGCATGCGGGAGACGTAGACGGCCTCGATGCTCTCGCGGGCGAGAGCCCCGGGGATCGCGGCCGCCTGCCTCTCGCCGAGTTCGGTGAGACCGGGACCCGGGATGACGGTGCCGAGGGCACCGACGACGTTGTCCGGGGTCTCGCCGTGGCGGATCAGCAGGAGCCTCATTCCCCCACGTTATCCGAGGGCGCCCGTCCGTCCGAGGCCTCGACCACCGAGCGTTCCGCGACGAGGGGCTTCGTGAGTGTCTCGAGGTGGATCTCCACGCCGGGGCGGACGTGGACCGCGTACTCCCCGGGCAGGGGCGCGACCCGTCCCGTCCGCCGGTAACCGCGGCGCTCGTACCAGGCGAGCAGCTCGTCTCGCGTCGTGATCACGGTCATCGTCATCTCCGCGGCGCCGAGCTCGTCGCGGGCCACACGCTCGGCCTCCGCCAGCACGGCCCTCCCGAGTCCGGAGCCCTGGAGCGTCGGCGACACGGCGAACATGCCGAAGTACGCCGCTCGCCCGAGATCGGTCACCGTGCAGCACGCGACGATCGCCCCGTCCCGCTCCGCGACGAGCAGGGTGTCCTGCGGCACGGCGAGTGTGCGTCGGACGTCGGCCGCGTCCGTTCGCGGCCCGTGGAAGAGGTGCGCCTCCGTCGTCCAGCCGGGGTCGCCGCCGGTGCCCCGGTACGCGTGCGCGACGAGCGCCACGATCGCCTCGACATCGGATTCCGTCGCCGTTCTGAACTGCACCCGACAACGGTACGACGGGTTCGGGGCCCTGACACGTTGGCGGCCGCCCGGAGTGATCCACAATCCCGGAGCAGGGCTCTTTCTCGCGGCCATGAGCACGATCTCGGGACAGGTGGCCGACTCATTAGCACGTCGGGGCGCGAAGCGGTACCGCGCGGCCCCATGGCCGGACGTTCATATTCGCGGGGATAAAATGAGTCCTTGCTGAAACGAGCGTGACGGCTCGTGCGACGGAGGATTCGTGACCGGAAACGCGACGACCCGCTTCGACAACGTCTCCCTGTTGTCCGTGGCGAGCACCCTGCCCACTCGGGTGACGACATCGGACGACATCGAGGACCGATTGTCGTCCGCACTGCGGCGGCTGAAGCTGCGCAGCGGGCTGCTCCGCCGAGTCGCGGGAGTGCTCGAGCGCCGCAACTGGGCGCCCGGCGAGGACTCGGACGACGCGACGGTGGCGGCCGGCAAGCGCGCCCTCGCGGAAGCGGGCGTCGACCCGTCGGAGGTCGGGCTCCTCATCAACACCTCGGTCACGCGCAAGCACCTCGAACCGTCCGTCGCCGTCCGCCTCCACCACGGTCTCGGTCTCCCGAGCTCCGCCATCAACTTCGACGTCGCGAACGCGTGCCTCGGGTTCGTGAACGGCATGAGCCTCGCCGCGAGCATGATCGAGTCCGGGCAGATCCGCTACGCGATCATCGTCAACGGCGAGGACGCCGATGACATCCAGACGAACACGATCGACCGGCTCCTCCGCGAGGACGCCGACCGCGAGGGCTTCATG
>CAKTZW010000339.1 GCA_934636065.1 uncultured Labedella sp. | reverse complement strand
ACGAGACGTTGACCCTGTGGTTGGTCTGGCTCGGCATCGCCGTCGACCTCGTCGTCCGGATCGTCGCGGTGATCGTCATCCCGCGCAACCGCAAGCCGTCCGCCGGCACCGCGTGGCTGCTCGCCGTCTTCTTCCTCCCGTACGTCGGCATCCTGCTGTTCCTGCTCATCGGCAATCCGAAGCTGCCGCGCAAGCGCCGGAGGATCCAGGACGGCGTGAATCTCACGATCGAGCGCGCCGTGAAGAACCTCCCGCAGCAGGATCTGGAGTTCCACGGCCCGACTTGGTTCCGCTCCCTCGTGAAGCTCAACGAGGGTCTCGGCGCGATGCCCATCCTCGGCGGCAACGAGGCACGTCTCATGAGCGACTACAACGACACGCTCATCGCGATGGCCGACCAGATCGACGCGGCGACGTCGTACGTCTATCTCGAGTCGTACATCGTGTCGTACGACCACGCGACCGCCCCGATCTTCGACGCGCTCGAACGCGCCGTCGACCGCGGCCTCGTCGTGCACGTCCTGCTCGACCACTGGGCGAGTTTGCGCCGGACCGGGTACAAACGGACGATCCGCAAGCTCGACGAGATCGGCGTCCGCTGGCAGCTCATGCTGCCGCTCCAGCCGCTCAAGGGGAAGTTCCAGCGCCCGGACCTCCGCAACCACCGCAAGCTCCTCATCGTCGACGGATTCGTCGGCTTCCTCGGGTCGCAGAACATCATCGACCGCAGCTACAACACCCGCGCCAACGAGCGCCGCGGGCTGAAGTGGAAGGAACTCGTCGCGCGTGTCGAGGGCCCCGTGGTGGGGGAGATGGAGGCGATCTTCCTCACCGACTGGTACAGCGAGACGGGCGAGAACCTCCTCACCGAGCTCGACGTGACGGACCCGACGCCCGACCGCGGCGACCTCGACTGCCAGATCGTGCCGAGCGGACCCGGTTTCGAGGGCGAGAACAACCTGCGTCTGTTCCTCGGACTCCTCTACGGGGCGCAGAAGCGCATCGTCATCACGAGCCCGTACTTCGTGCCGGACGAGTCGCTCATGTACGCCGTGACGACGGCGGTCATGCGGGGCGTGCCCGTCGACCTGTTCGTGTCCGAGATCGGCGACCAGGCCCTGGTCTACCACGCGCAGCGGAGCTACTACGAGCAGCTCCTGCGCGCCGGCGTCCGCATCTACCTCTATCCCGCGCCGTACATCCTCCACGCGAAGTTCTTCACGATCGACGACGACATCGCGGTCATCGGGTCGAGCAACATGGATCAGCGGTCGTTCGGTCTCAATCTCGAGGTGTCGATGCTCGTGCGGGGCGCGTCGTTCGTCGACGACATGCGGACCATCGAGGACGAGTACCGCGCCGTCAGCACCGAGCTGACCCTCGACAGGTGGCTCGAGCAGCCGCTGCCGTCGACCGTGCTCGACAACCTCGCGAGGCTGACCTCCGCCCTGCAGTGAGCCGTCGCCCGAGGCAAGTCCGTGCGGGGATGCGTCGCGCCGCAGCAGGATGGGCGTATGGACTCACCGATCTGGGGCGCGGCCGGCGCCGGGCTGCTCGCGGGCGGGGCACTCGTGGTGGGGGCGGTGATCGCGTGGTTCGTGCGCGTGCCGGGGCCGGTCGTGGCGGCGGTCATGGCCTTCGGATCCGGCGTGCTCATCTCGGCCCTCGCCTTCGATCTCATCGAGGAGGCCGAGGAGTCCGGCGGGTTCCTGCCCACGATGGCCGGCTTCCTCTCGGGCGCGGTGATCTACGTCGCCCTCAACGTGCTGCTCGACCGACGCAACGCGCGCAATCGGCGCGGTTCCGGGGAGTCCCCCGGAACCGGGACCGGCATCGCGATCGGCGCCCTGCTCGACGGGGTCCCGGAGACGGCGGTGCTGGGGCTCAGCATGACGACGGGCTCCGGCCTGAGCCTGCCCGTGCTCGCCGCGGTCATCATCTCGAATCTGCCGGAGGGGCTGGCGTCGACGGCCGAGCTCAAGAAGGACGGCCGGTCGGCGGGCTACGTCTTCGGCCTGTGGGTCGGCATCGCGGTCGCGTGCGCGCTGTCGTCGCTCGGCGGCTACGCGCTGCTCGACGGCGCGCCGCAGTCGGTCACCGCCTTCGTGACCGCGATCGCGGCCGGTGCGATCCTCGCGATGCTGTGCGACACGATGATCCCCGAGGCGTTCCGCGACACCAAGGCCTTCACGGGCCTGCTCGCCGTGCTCGGCTTCTTCGTGAGCTTCGCCGTCCACGCCCTCTCCTGAGGAGCCGCCACTCCGTCAGTTGCGTACGCAACTGCGTCCTGCGGGTGTGATTTCGGCCGCAGGTGGCGATTGCGTACGCAACGAGCGCACCCGCCGTCCGAACGGTGCGCCCACGGCGAACAACGGATTATCCGCGCCGCACCGTGGTTACTCTCTTCATATCGGCGCGAACCTTGCCCACGCGCCGGAAGGAGCCCTGATGTTTGAGAGATTTACCGACCGAGCTCGTCGTGTCGTCGTGTTGGCCCAGGAAGAGGCCAAGATGCTCAACCACAACTACATCGGCACCGAGCACATCCTCCTCGGTCTGATCCACGAGGGTGAGGGTGTCGCCGCCAAGGCGCTCGAGTCGATGGGGATCTCCCTCGACTCCGTGCGCGAGCAGGTCACCGACATCATCGGGACCGGCCAGCAGCAGCCCACCGGTCACATCCCCTTCACGCCGCGCGCGAAGAAGGTCCTCGAGCTGAGCCTCCGCGAGGCCCTCCAGCTCGGCCACAACTACATCGGCACCGAGCACATCCTCCTCGGCCTCATCCGTGAGGGCGAAGGGGTCGCCGCTCAGGTGCTCGTCAAGCTCGGCGCCGACCTCAACAAGGTGCGCCAGCAGGTCATCCAGTTGCTCTCGGGTTACCAGGGCAAGGAGGCCGCGGCCGTCGGTGGCAGCACCGGCGAGCAGCAGGCGCAGGGAGGATCGCAGATCCTCGACCAGTTCGGCCGCAACCTGACGCAGGCCGCGCGCGACAACAAGCTCGACCCGGTCATCGGGCGCGAGAAGGAGATCGAGCGCGTGATGCAGATCCTGTCGCGCCGCTCGAAGAACAACCCCGTCCTCATCGGTGAGCCCGGCGTCGGCAAGACCGCCGTCGTCGAGGGACTCGCCCAGGCGATCGTCAAGGGCGAGGTTCCCGAGACGCTTAAGGACAAGCAGCTCTACTCCCTCGACCTCGGTTCGCTCATCGCCGGAAGCCGCTATCGCGGCGACTTCGAGGAGCGCCTCAAGAAGGTCACGAAGGAGATCCGTACGCGCGGCGACATCATCGTCTTCATCGACGAGATCCACACCCTCGTGGGTGCGGGTGCCGCCGAGGGCGCGATCGACGCCGCGTCGATCCTCAAGCCGCTCCTCGCTCGCGGAGAGCTGCAGACCGTCGGCGCGACCACGCTCGACGAGTACCGCAAGCACTTCGAGAAGGACGCGGCGCTCGAGCGCCGCTTCCAGCCCATCCAGGTGGCGGAGCCGAGCCTGCCCCACGCCATCAACATCC
>CAKTZW010000338.1 GCA_934636065.1 uncultured Labedella sp. | reverse complement strand
TCCTCGCCCTCGGCAGCCAGGGCATCAACTACGGCTACGCCCTCGCGCTCTTCCTGGGCGGTGCGATCGCGGCACCCTTCGCCGCCTGGCTGGTCCGCCACCTCCCGGCGCGCGTGCTCGGCGTGGCCGCGGGCGGTCTGCTCGCCGCCGTCGCGGGCGGCGCCGTGCTCAGCAGCGTCGCGGGCCCCCTCCTCGACCAGGCGGCCGGTCTCGGCGTCGACTTCGATCAGTACGCCGGGGGCGTGGAGGAGTTCACGGGCGGTATCGGCGAGTTCGGCGCCGCTGCGGAGGAGTTCACCGGCCGGTACGCCGGCCCGCCTCGAGGTCGCCAGGATGCGGGCGATCGCCTCCGACCCGTCGATCGGGAGGGACACCCGCGCGAGGGCGTCCTCGACGATGCCGACGGCGCGGGCAGCCGACACCCCGCCCGCCATCGCGATCGCCACGAGATCGGCGACGAGCCCCGACGACGTGTCGGCGCGTCGCGCCGCCGCGGTCAGTCTCGCCACCCATACCATCGCGAGCGCGGCGAGCACGCTCCCCACGGCGAGGCACGCGAGCCCGGATGCCGTGCCGAAGAGGATGCCGAGCACGTCGAAGCCGAGGGCCGAGCCGAGTCCGATGGCGACGACGGGAAGCAGCAGGACGATGCGCGAGCTCACGAGCGGCCCGGCAAGCGCGACCTCGACCTCGCGACGCGTGTGGACGACCGCTCGCAGCGCTCCGGCGAACGACCGCAGGGCTGGAGCCATCGGCGCCCCGGACGCCGTCGACACGGCCCAGGCCGCCCCGAGCGCCCGCCACGCGTCGTCATCCGTCGATGCGCCGACAGTTCCGACGAGGGCGGCGACGACGTCGTCCCCGTTCCGGGCGGCGGCATCGACGGCCCGAAGGCGGCTCATTCCGGTCGACCCCTCGGCCGGCGTGCTCGCCGGGTCGTCGAGCAGGTAACCCCAGACTGAGGACGGTGCGACCCCTGCCGCGAGGAGCACGGCGAGCCGTTCGCTCGCACCGGCCGCCTCGTCGACGGTGTCATCGGTTCTCCTGCGGGGCCATCGGCTCCGGACGCGGATCACCAGTCGGTCCGCTTCACCGCGAGCCGGCCGTCCGGCGCGAGGGCGAGTCGACCGACCTCCGCGATGCGGCGGGAGCCCCCGTCGCGCTCCACATGGATCACGAGTCCGATGGCGCTGACAGCCTGGCGGGCGAGCGCCATCGGTGTCATCCCCGAGAGCGCACCGAGCGCCTCGAGCCGGGCCGGGACGTCGTCGAGCGAGTTCGCGTGGAGGGTTCCGGCGCCGCCGTCGTGACCGGTGTTGAGGGCGGCCAGCAGCTCGCGCACCTCCGCGCCGCGGCACTCGCCGAGGACGAGACGATCGGGCCTCATGCGCAGCGACTCGCGGAGCAGGCGCTCCAGACCGAGGTCGCCGGCGCCCTCGACGTTCGCCTGCCGGGACTGCAGACCGACGACGTGCGGGTGGTCGATGCGCAGCTCCGCCACGTCCTCGATCGTGACGATCCGTTCGTCGGCCGGCGCGGCGCCGAGGAGCGCTCCGAGGAGCGTGGTCTTGCCGCTGCCCCCGGCTCCCGTGACGAGGAGGTTGGCCCGCGCTCCGACGGCGCGCACCAAGCGGTCGAGCCGTGACGGGTCGCCGTCGAACATGCCGGAGGCCGCGAGATCGTCGAGACTCAGCCGTCGCTCCGGCGGCAGGCGGATCGACAACAGGGTGCCCGACGGCGAGATGGGCGGGAGCACGACGTGGACGCGGACCCCGCCCCCGAGGCGGACATCGGCGCACGGCGTCGCCTCGTCGACGTGTCGGCCGCCGAGCGCGACGAGGCGCACCGCGAGGTCCCGCGTCTCCGCGGGGTCGAGATCGCCGACGTCCGTCCGTGCCAGGCCGCTCCCCCGGTCGGCCCACACCTCCGCCCCCGCGTTCACGAAGACGTCCGTGACGTCGGCACTGGCCACGAGCCGGGCGAGCGGTCCGAACTCGGCGGCGAGCGCGAGTCGCTCGACGGTCGGACCCGGGCCGGGTGGCCGCTCTCCGTCCATCCGTACGCGCTGGAACGAGGGCACGGCGACGAAACGATCCTTCATGACCGCGACGCTAGAAGCTGCTCCTCCGCCGTTCGCCGGGCGCGGCCCGAGTAGAGGAGGAGCGGCGCGACCATGCCTTGTGGACGGCGGTCGATGCTGGAATCGTCGGGCCGGATCGCCGGGGCACGGCGCTGACGAGACCCGGGCGCGGAGACGAAGAAGGGCGGCACCCATTGGGGGGAATGGATGCCGCCACAGGCAACGCTGGATCGGGGGAATCACGCGCGCTGCACGCCAGAATTTGCATTCGGCCGTATCCAATCGTACGCCCCGCATCCGTTTTTCGCCAACGAAGACGATCCCTCCGGTCAACTGATACGTGAATGTCCGGATCGCTCCAGCGGGCTCCCTCCTTTCGGCGGGTGTCGGCGCCGAAACCGCGCGATAGTGTCTGATCATCGTCCGCGCCCGGGGTGGTCCTCGTCACGCCCGGACGCCCCCGGCAGAGCACGCGAAGGAGCGAGCGGTATATGGATGCACAGGTCGACCAGGCGGCGCACGAGAGGCACGTCTTCCCTCCCTCCGACGAGTTCAGGGCGGCGGCGGTCGCCCGACCGGAGCTCTACGAGGAGGCCGCCGCGGACCGGCTGGCCTTCTGGGCCGAGCAGTCTCGGTCGCTCCTCCACTGGCACACCCCGTTCACACGCACGCTCGACTGGACGAACCCGCCGTTCGCGACCTGGTTCGACGACGGCGAGCTCAACGTCGCCTACAACTGTCTCGACCGCCACGTGGAGGCCGGGAACGGCGACCGCGTCGCGCTGTACTGGGAGGGCGAACCGGGAGACTCCCGCGCCATCACCTACGCGGAGCTGACAGCCGACGTCAAACGCGCGGCCAACGTGCTCGCGGACCTCGGAGTCACGGCGGGCGACCGCGTCGCGATCTACCTCCCGATGATCCCCGAGGCGGTCGTCGCGATGCTCGCCGTCGCGCGGCTCGGAGCCGTGCACTCCGTGGTGTTCGGCGGGTTCAGCGCCGACAGTCTGCGTGCCCGCATCGACGACGCCGGCGCCAAGGTCGTCATCACGGCGGACGGCGGCTGGCGGAAGGGCAAGGTCTCGGCGCTCAAGCCGGCCGTCGACGCCGCCCTGGAGCCGCGCGGCGGGTCGCCGGCGCAGGAGACGGTCACGAACGTCCTCGTCGTCCGTCGCGGAGAGAACGAGATCGACTGGACTCCGGGCCGGGACGTGTGGTGGCACGACGCGATGGCGGAGGCCGAGCCCGAGCACGAGGCGCAGCCGTTCCCGGCCGAGAACCCGCTCTTCATCCTCTACACCTCGGGGACGACGGGAAGGCCGAAGGGCATCCTGCACACCTCCGGCGGCTACCTGACCCAGGTGGCCTTCACCCACCGCAACGTCTTCGACGTCCGCCCGGAGAGCGACGTGTACTGGTGCGCGGCCGACATCGGCTGGGTCACCGGGC
>CAKTZW010000337.1 GCA_934636065.1 uncultured Labedella sp. | reverse complement strand
CCTTCTCGCGCTTGAGCGCGAGCTCCTCGAGCTTGAGCCTGTCGACACTGCGGCGCAGCTGATCGATCTCGACGGGAGCGGAGTCGATCTCCATGCGGAGCCGGCTCGCCGCCTCGTCGATGAGGTCGATCGCCTTGTCGGGCAGCTGACGAGCGGGGATGTACCGACTCGAGAGCGCGGCCGCAGCGACGAGGGCGGAGTCGGCGATCGCGACCTTGTGGTGCGCCTCGTAGCGCTCCTTGAGTCCGCGCAGGATCGCGATGCTGTCCTCGACGCTCGGCTCGCCCACGAAGACCTGCTGGAACCGGCGCTCCATGGCCGCGTCCTTCTCGACGTACTCGCGGTACTCGTCGAGCGTCGTCGCGCCGATGAGTCGCAGCTCACCGCGGGCGAGCATCGGCTTGAGCATGTTCGACGCCGCCACGGAGCCCTCGCCCGCCCCAGCACCCATGAGGATGTGGAGCTCGTCGACGAAGGTGATGATGCGGCCCTCGGCCTCGTTGATCTCCGTGAGGACCGACTTCAGCCGCTCCTCGAACTGCCCCCGATACATGGCGCCGGCGACGAGCGCGGCCATGTCGAGCGCGACGATCTCCTTGCCCTTGAGCGACTCGGCGACGTCGCCCGCGACGATCCGCTGGGCGAGCCCTTCGACGACCGCCGTCTTCCCGACGCCCGGCTCGCCGATGAGCACGGGGTTGTTCTTGGTGCGCCGTGTGAGCACCTGGCTGACCCGGCGGATCTCCGCGTCGCGGCCGATGACGGGGTCGAGCGTGCCGTTCCGGGCGACCTCGGTGAGGTTCACGCCGAACTGCTCGAGGGCGCTCTTCTGCTCCTCCTGCGGGGGCTGCTGGCCCGGTTGCATGTGTCTGAGTTCTCCTTGGTGAAGTTGAGTCCGACTGACTCAAGTTTATCTCTTCATCGAGAGGAACACCACGACGGTCGTCCTCATTCCCCTGTTCACGGTGAGAATGGATGCGTGCGCAGCATCGAACTGGTCCTCGACGACGACACCGACGCCGCGATCCGAGCGGAGTGGCTCGCGCTCGCGGAGAGCGGCCTGCCGAGCCTCGCCTCGCACACCGCGCCGAGCAACCGTCCCCACATCACCCTCGCCGCCGGTGCCGCGCTCGAACCGGATCAGGTCGGCGACGACGCGCTCGAGGCGCTCCCCCTCCCGCTGCGCTTCAGCGCCCTCGCGACCTTCCCGGCGGGGCGCGATCGTTTCGTCCTCGTCCGCACCGTCGTCGTGTCGTCCGATCTGCTCGCGCTGCACGCATCCGTCCTGGCGGGCACCGTCGACCCCGTCCCGACGAGCCGGCCGGGCGCATGGACGCCCCACGTCACCCTCGCCCGCCGACTCACCGCGGCTCAGGTCGGGGCGGCGCACGCCCTGCTGAGCCCACCAGCGGACGGCATCGCGACGGCCGCCCGGTTCTGGGACGGCGAGTCGAAGACGATCGTGCCGCTCGGACGATCACTCGCTCGCGGGACGGACGGCGACGTCCGCGCGGGAGCGTCTCGGCGGTCGTGACGCGACCGATGTCGGCGCTCATCTCGTCCGCACCTCGGCTCACAGCCGTCGGGCGTGCAGGACGACTTCCGGGTGACGAGGCCCGATCAGACGTCGAAGAGACTGCGAGGCACCGCGCGCGGCGGCGCCCCGTCGAACCGGGCGAGCCCCAGGGACGCGACGTCGTCGTCGGCCCGGCCGCCCTCCGCGAGGTCGGCGAGGATCTGCCCCATCGCTGCGGAGAACTTGAAGCCCGAGCCCGAGTCGCCGCACGCGATGACGACCCCGTCGATCACGTCGATGACGAAGCGGCCGTCCGGCGACGCGGTCCACGAGCACACGGCGGCGTCGAGGGCCGTCGGAGTGAGTCCGGGGAAGTCCCGTCGCACGCGCTCGAGCGTCTCCTCGGTCCGACGCGCGCTCGGCTCGCGGTCGAGGTCGTCCTCCGCCCAGTCGCGGATCGCGGCGTCGATCCCGATCTTGTAGCCGACCCCCGGCGTGGGCATCGCGTAGAGACCGGGTTCGTCGCCGCGCGGGGCGTCGATGAAGCCCGGCAGATCGTCGGTCCGTCCCGGAGCGTCCGGGTCCCCCACGTGCACGACCTGTTCGAGCACAGGGAGCAGCGGGAGGTCGACGCCGAGCCCGGCGAGCAGCGGTGCGGCGCCCGGACCGGGGGCCAGCACGACCACGTCGGCGTCGAGCGACGGCCCCTCCCGGAAGACGACGCGTCGATCCGCGCCCGCGTTCTCGATCGCGGCGACAACGCGGCCGGAGACCGCGGTCCCGCCATTCGTCGCGAAGAGAGCGGCCTGAGCCGCGATCGACTCGGCGGCGAGCACGGAACCGCCGTCGGCCGTCCACAGCGCGTCCCGGCCATCGGGCCGGAGCCCGGGGAAGAACCGGCCGACGTCGCCGGCCGAGACGGCGGTGCGCTCGACGCCCTCGCCGTCGAGCGTCGCGTCGACGCGCTCGAGCCCGACGTCGTCCCGCCAGAGCAGCCCGCGCCTGATGAAGACGCGGCGCCCGGAGCGCGACTCGAGACGGCGCATGGCGTCGAGCGAGCGGCGCATGAGCCGCACCTTCACCGGATCCGGGTCCGCGAGGCGCCACAGCCGTGTCGGGCCGGACGACGACCCGAGCGCGTGACCGATTCCGTAGCGGTCGACGAGCGTCACCTCGTGTCCGCGCGACTGCAGCTCGGCGGCGGCGGGCAGCCCCCAGGCTCCCGCTCCGACGATGACGATCCTCATGGGTCCATCCTGGCGGCGATCCGTCGGCCGTCACACCCGGGTGATAGCGTGCCACCGGGCGACCCCGCGCCCCGCCGCACCCGCTCGGAGGCATCGTGATCGCCTGGCTCCTGCTCGCCGCCGCCATCGCCGTCGAGGTGACAGCGTCGCTCTCGCTCAAGGCCGCCCTCGATCAGCCGGCCCTGTACGTCGTCGTCGTGATCGGCTACGCCGCGTCGTTCGTGCTCCTGGGCCTCGTCCTCCGGGCCGGCATCCCCCTCGGCGTCGCGTACGGCATCTGGGGCGCGGTCGGTGTCGCGGCGACCGCGCTGCTCGCCGCTGCGCTGTTCGGCGAGCCGCTCACCCCGGTGATGCTCGCCGGGCTCGGCCTCATCGTCGTCGGGGTCCTGTGCGTCGAGCTGGGGTCGCAGCGGGCGGCGAACCGCCGGACGGAGGCTGCGTCGTGATCGCCTGGGTGTTCCTCGTCGGCGCGATCCTGACCGAGGTCTCCGCGACCCTGTCGTTGCGCGCCGCCGTCGGTGTCCGAGACGAGGACGCCGGTCGGAGCGCGACTCCCCTCCGTCGTCGGCGCGTCGGATGGTACGCGGTGGTCGCCGTCGGCTACGTGTCCGCCTTCTCGTTCCTGTCGCTATCGCTCGGCGCGGGCATGCCGCTCGGCATCGCCTACGGCGTGTGGGCCGCCGCGGGCGTCGCGATCACCGCCGTCGCGAGCGCGCTCATCTTCAAGGAGCCCTTCACTGTGCTCATGGCGGTGGGCATCGCCGCGATCATGGGCGGGGTC
>CAKTZW010000336.1 GCA_934636065.1 uncultured Labedella sp. | reverse complement strand
GTCGGGACCGCCGCCGGCCGCGAGTGCGGAGTACATCTTCTGATATCCGCCGCTGTTGCCGCCGGGGATCCACACCACGTCCACCTGGATGTGGGGGTTCTTGGCGTTCCAGACGTCGGCGACCTTTTGCAGATCCTTGAGCCAGGCCCAGTAGGTGATCCGGACGGGCTCGCCTCCGGCGGGCGGAATGGTCGGGGCGGTGTTGACGGAGGTCGTGCCGGGGGTCGCGCATCCTGCCAGGATCGCCGCCGCTCCGGCGCCGAGCCCGAGGCTCAGCGCTTGCCGTCGAGAGAGCTGTCTCATCTGCCTTCTTCACTTCATCGTGGGGGGCTGACGCACCCGGTGTGCGCCGAGTGGCCTCACGGTAACACAGAAGTCGAGTACGCACTCGAAATTCGTTTGCGTTACGCTGACGGCCAGAGGCGCCGTGCCGAGCGGCGTTTCCGCCGAGGCCGCGGAACCCGAGACCGAGAGCCGGTGATGCCGATGACCGCTGCCGAGCGCGACGCCTCGCGTGCGGCCGCCTCCGGACGGCGGCGAGGTCCGTACGCGAAGTCGGCCGAGCGTCGGCGGGCCATCGTCGATGCCGCCGTCGAGGTCTTCGCGGTCCGCGGCTACCGGGCCGGTTCGTTCCGCGAGGTCGCGGAGCGGGTCGGGATGAGCCAGACGAGTCTGCTCCACTACTTCCCGTCGAAGGAGGCGCTCCTCGTCGCGGTGCTCGAGCGGCGCGACGAGATCGAACTCGAGCCGGGCGACCTCCCCGTCCCCGCTGCGACGGGCGATGCGGCGTCGGATCGGGCCGCTCGCTTCGCCGGTTCACTCGAGGCGCGGGCGCGGGCGAACGTCGGGATCCACGGAGTGATCGAGCTGTACGCCGTCTTGTCGGGGGAGGCGGTGACCGAGGGGCACCCCGGTCGCGAGTACTTCGTCGAACGGTTCTCCGCGCTCCGCAGCGAGTACGTCGGTGAGCTGACCGAGCTCCGCGAGCTCGGGATGCTGCGGGAGGGCGTCGACCCCGTCCGCGCGGCGGCCTCCATCATCGGGCTGTGGGACGGGATCCAGCTGCAGTGGCTGTTCGACCGTGACGCCGTCGACATGGCGGCGGCGCT
This sequence comes from uncultured Labedella sp., assembly GCA_934636065.1. Lineage (GTDB taxonomy): Bacteria > Actinomycetota > Actinomycetes > Actinomycetales > Microbacteriaceae > Labedella. Next base: position 2,443 of record CAKTZW010000336.1, on the reverse strand, counting down.
GCACGACTACCTCTCCCTCATCCTCCGCCTCCCCCCTCCCACTGCATGAAAACGGAGATGGTGCACGTCACGACGTGCACCATCTCCGTTTTCATGTGGTCAGGAGGGTTCGGGGCGCTTCTGCTTCGCCGGCCACGCCGGCTCGTGCTCGCCGTTCCAGACGGAGATGACGCCCCACGCGACCGCCGCGATCGGCACCGACAGCACGGCGCCGACGATGCCGCCGAGGATCGTCCCCGCCGTCAACGCGACGAGGATCACGAGCGGGTGCAGCTTGAGCGAGCGCCCCATCAGGATCGGCTGGAGGAAGTTGCCCTCGAGCTGGTTCACGGCGACGACGGCGACGAGCACCCACACGGCGGTGATCGGATCGTTCGCCACGAGAGCCACGAGGACCGCGAGCGCGCCGGCGAGCGTCGCACCGACGAGAGGGATGAACGCGAGGACGAACACCATCACGGCGAGGGGGAGGGCGAGCGGCACCCCGAGGGCGAAGAGCACGATGCCGATCCCGATGGCGTCGACCGCCGCGACCGCAGCCGTTCCGCGCACGTAGCCGCCGAGCGTGTCGATGGCCTTGTCGCCGATGCGTCGCGCCCGCGCGTACTGCTCCCCGACGAACGGGCGCAGCAGGAACTCCCAGATGCGCGGGCCGTCCTTCAGGAAGTAGAACAGCACGACGACCATGAAGAAGAGCCCGACCAGGAAGTTGCTCGCGGCTCCGACGCCGGCGATCGCGCCGCTGCCGAACTGGCTGCTCGTGAGGAAGTCGACTGCGCTGTCACGGAAGCCCGAGATCTGCTCGTCGCTGATCTGGAAGGGGAGCGTGAGCACCCAGTCGTGCAGTTGGTCGATGCCCCGAGCGGCGGAATCCACGAGGTCGTCCAGCTGGTTCCGTACGGCGGAGACGATGAGGTACCCGACGCCGCCGAGGACGACGATGATCGCGAGGAGCGCGATCCACGTCGCCAGCGCCGAGGGCAGGCCGCGTCTGCGCATCCAGCGCATGAACGGGTGGAACGCGGCCGCGAGGATGAGGGCGATCGACAGCGGGATGAACACGAGCGTGAGCTGCGTGATCACGAAGACCACGGCGATCACGACGATGAGGATCGCGATGATCTGCACGCTCCGGGTCCCGATCCGCCCGAAGCCGTCGCTCCAGAGTGCCGAGGCCGGCTTGCGTACGCTCGGCGGCGTCGCACCCGTCGGCGTCGGCGGCGTGACCCTGCTCGTGAACCAGCCCATGCGTGCACTCTCCTCGATCGCTGTCCGACCAGCCAACAGCACGGCCGATCGATCCGCCACCTCTCCGTGCGCCGTCGCCGGTGCTGCTATGCGTCCGGACGAGGGGCTGTCGACGGAGTGGTCCGGTTCGTCCTCCCGCGAGCCGCGGACTGCCAGGATGGAATGGTGAAGCCGCGACAACTCGAATCGCTCGTCAACGAGGCCACGGCCTGGGGATCCACGGGATCCACGCAGTGGTGGCGACTCGAGCTGCGCTCCTTCGACGCGGCGCCGGCGCAGCGGAGGCCGCGCGCGGTGGCGATGGGGGCGATCCGTCGCGTCGCGCTCGTGGAGGCTCGATCGGCCTCCTGCCCGTCCTCGGTCGAGGGGTCCGAGCCGTGATCGGGATGCCGTCAGGGACGACGCCCGACCCGTCGGCCCGTCGGCGACCACGGGTCCGCACGATCGTCGCCTCCCTCGCGGTGGTCGGCGTCGCGGCGGCCCTGCTCGTGTCGTGCTCGCAGATGACGATCGCGTCCATCGGCGCGGGCGCGGGTGTGCGGGCGGCGGTGGGTGACGCCGGCGAGGTGACGACCCATGTCGTCGAGCGGAAGATCAACGTGACGCCCGTGTGTCAGTTCCGGGTGCGGCTGAAGGAGGGCCTCGCCGCCGGGACCGCGGAGGACGTGCTCACCCGTGTCTGGGCGTCCACGGGTGGCTCGACCTGCACGGTCGCGACCGTCGAGTTCGGGAACCGCTCCACCGTGCGGGGATACCCCTCCGCTCCGATGGACGCGCAGGCCGCAGCGGCCGTCGTCGCCGCGGCGATCAGCGTTCCCCGGGTCTCCCTCTCCCTCGAACGCGCCGACGGCGTGCGCGGTGTCTTCGCGAGTGTGTACACCCGCGACGGGGACTTCGCGAGCGCCGCCGCACTCGTCCGCGGTGCGGCTACGGCCACGGACGCGCTCGAGGAGGCGTTCGGTCCGGTCGCCTGGTCGGTCGACTGGGACCGGGAGTCCGGGCCGCGTGACGCCGTGACGATCCAGGCCGACGACGCCGTGCTTCCGGCGCTCTCCTCCGCTCTGGACGGCATCGCGGCGATCCGGGATTCGGGGGAGGCGGGAACGCCGTCCGCCGCGGCCGTCGCGGACCGTGGTGATGCGCAGGCCGACCGTCTCCACGACGCCGACCGCCTCGCCCAGGTCCACCGTGTCAC
>CAKTZW010000335.1 GCA_934636065.1 uncultured Labedella sp. | reverse complement strand
GAACGTCCCGTCCGCACCGACCGTGCCCGTCGCATCCGCGGCCCCGTCGCCATTGGTGTCGACCGACACCGCGGCCGATGGCTCGGTCGAGTCGCCGAACACCGAGTACTCGGACGAGCGGTCCGTCGAGAAGTCGTCGTCGAAGAGGACCTCGCCGTAGAGGGTGTCGCCGAGGCGGACCTCGTCGGACGTGTCGGCGATGGTCAACTCCTTCGCCGCCCGCGTGAGGGCCGTGAACGCGGACTGCAGCTGCCCATCCGTCGCCTCCGCGTCGGCGAGGATGGCCTTCGCCGCATCGCGTGCCGCGCTGAACGTCGCGAACGACGTGGCCGTGTAGGCGCCCTTCACGACCAGGTCGGCCTCCGCGACCAGGGCCGTGAGCTTCGCCCGCCACTGCTGATCGACGACGAGGGTGAGCGTGCCGAGACCCGAGATGCCGTCACCCCGCAGGTCGGAGGCGAGCGCCCCGGTGAGGGCGGCGTCGGTGAACGCGAGGGCGAATCGGGCGCGCTGCACGTCACCGAGCGAGCCGCGCAAGCGCAGGTCGACCGTGGCGGCGTCCCGCTTCACGGCGGTCGCGGTGACTCCGGACGGAAGACCGGGGACCGAGAGCGCACCGCCCGCGACGAGGTCCCGGCCCGTCGCGCCGGCGAACGACGCGCCGCTCAGGGTGAGCGCGACGGTCGTGTCCACCGCGCCGTCCGCCGATGCGGTCAGCGTGGTGCGCTCCGCCTGCAGGTCGACGCCCGCGAACGCGACATCGAACGTGAACTCGCGGCCTCCCGCCGACGGCTTCGTGCGGAACGCCGAGTCGGCGATGCTCAGCTCGAGGTCGTCGATGCTGTCGAGCGAGCCGTGCGTCGTCGCCGTCCCCGTGAGGGACAGCGTGACGCTACGGTCGCCCGTTCGCTTCGCGACGAGCGTCAGCCCGGACGGAACGTTCGTCGCCGTGATGGCCCCGTTCGCCGCGAGATCGTCGCCGTTCTTCCCGGCGAAGCGCCCGTTCCGGAGGGTCAGCGCGATCTCGTTCCCGATCGAGCCGTCGCCCGCGTCGGCCTCCGCGAACCGGCGCGAGTCCACCACGACCGCGCTCGTGCGGTCGTACACGGAGCTCGGGAGCACGTCGCTGAGCGACGCGGGCGCCACGCCGTCGGCCGCCCAGTCGGACGCCTCGTCGCCCATCTCGAACGCGAGCGTCCCGCCCGCGGTGAGCTGGTCGTAGGTGACCCACGTGCGCTCGAAGTCCTGCCCGTTGAGCGCGGCGGACTGTATGTAGTAGTCCTCGGGCGAGACGCCGTGCGCGCTGATGTCGAACGTGCGCCCGGTCTCGTAGGTGATCCGCACGTTCTCGAAGAACGGCGTGCCGATCTGGTACTCGTCGGAGCCGGCCGCGACGGGGTACAGGCCGAGGGCCGCAGCGACGAACGTCGCGGACATCGCGCCGGTGTCGTTGTCCTGGGTGGGCAGGAAGCCCTGCGGCGCGTTCTTGTAGACCTTCGTCTTGATCGGGGGGCGGAACTCGCCGCCGCTCGAGGGGTACTCCCCCGTCGAGCCCGTGGCGATGTACCGGTTCCAGGTCTCCTTCGTGTACAGGCTGCGGACCCAGTGCTGCGTCTTCGACGGCGCTCCGACGTAGTTGAAGAGGTACGGCACCTGCAGGTCGGTCTCGTTTGCGCTCGAGAACAGCATGCGACCGCCGTCGTCCGGCGCCTGCTCGCCGAACATGAAGCTCAGCGCGGAGAGCGCCTCCTCCTCGCCGCCCATGAGGTCGATCATCCCGCCCATGTCGCTCGCGACGGTCCAGTTGTACTGCCAGAGCGTGCCCTGGTAGACGTTCCCGGCCTCGAAGGTCTCGGGGTTCGCGTTCACCCAGGAGCCGTTGGCGTCCTTCGGGAACACGAGACCGACGCGCTCGCCGCCCGCGACGGTCACCGCGTCCTTCTTGTAGAGGTTCGTCCAGTTCGCGGCGCGGGTGCGGAAGCTCGTCGCCTCGTCGGTCTTGCCGAGGGCGTCGGCGATCGTGGCGAGCGCCGTGTCGTCGTAGGCGGCGCCGAGCGTGTCGTCGACCTCGTTCGCGATGTAGCCGCGCTTCACGTTGTCGGGGTTGCTGTACCCCCCGGCCGACTGCGAGACGAGGGCTGGCCACGCCTCGGCGAGGCCTCGCAGCTCCGCCCCCTTGGCCACGGCGTCCGCGATCACGACGGCCGCGCGCTCGAAGCGCACGGTCGGGACGGAGTGGACCGCTGCGGAGAGGGAGCTCTTGCCGCTCCTCGCGAAGGAGCCGTACAGGTCGACGAGGGACTGCGCCATGTCGCGGAAGACCTCGGGGTAGCCGATCGCGAGGACCTCGAACTTGCGGAAGTCGTCCCACGTGCCCCAGCCGTCGTAGTGCGTGTACCCGTCGGTCTCGTAGATCTCGCCGTCGAGGCCGCGGTACGTGCCGCTCGTGCTCGTCGCGTTCACGGGCTGGCCGAACATCCGGTAGAGGTGCGTGTAGAACAGGGTCTCGAGGTCGCCGTCCGGGTCGCTCGTCTCGGACGCCGTGACCGCGAGGCGGCCGAGGATCTCGTTCCAGTCGGCCTTCGTGTCCTCGCGGACATCCTCGAAGCCGCGGTCGCCCATCTCGGCGGCGAGGTCGATCTTCGCCTGGGCGGCGCTGATCGGTGAGATCGCCACCTCGAGTCCGACCTGCTCGCCGGCCTCGACGTCGAAGTCGAGGATCGCACCGAGGTTAATGCCGTCCTGGTGCGCGCCCGAGCCGAGGGCGCCGGTCGCACCCCACGTTCGGACCCCCGACACCGCGTCGGTCGTCTCGACGTAGTAGTACATCGCGTAGTCGTAGCCGTTGAAGTGGCCGCCGATCTCACCGGACAGGGCGACGCGCCCGTCGGCGAGGGTCGTGACGTCGATCGACGCGTCGTTGCGTCGCGTGAAGTTGTTGCGCAGGTCGACGACGAGCGAGGCCGTCCCAGCCGACGGGAACGTGTAGCGATCCTGACCGGTGCGCACGTCGGTCGTCGCCTCGGCGAGGATCGGTCCCCTGTCGGTCTCGAGCTCGACGCCGTAGTAGCCGGGTTCGGCCTCCTCGGCGTCGTGGCTGTAGTCCTTCGCATACGTCGACGCGTTCGGGGCGCTCGTGTAGTTCGTGTAGGTGGGGACGACGAGGAGGTCGCCGCCGCCGCCCGAGCCCCCGACCCCGTCGAGGTTCGTGTGGGTGAAGCCGGCGATCTGATCCTCGGCGTAGTCGTAGCCGCTGTGGGAGCGGGCCGGCGTCGTCATCGGGTTGATCTTGACGATCGAGTTGGGGGCCTCGGCACCCGGGAGGTCCTGCCCGAAGTCGTCCTCGGTCGACACGAAGGCGTTGACGAGCTCGGTGAAGTCCGTCGCGGCGGCGTTCGCAGCCGGCGGCTGGATCGCCACCGCGGCCGATGGGGCGATCACGGAGCCGGCGAGGGCGGCGAGCAGCCCCCCGGCGACGAGGCGGAGGGAGCGGGATGACGTCGGCATGCGTGTGGAGTTCTCCGGGAGGGCGTTCATGGGCACGGCGGGATGGGCTCTCGCCCGAGGGC
>CAKTZW010000334.1 GCA_934636065.1 uncultured Labedella sp. | reverse complement strand
TACTCCGGGTGGCCCGGCGTCTTCGAGCCCCACGTGCGCAGCGCCTTGAGGTCGTCGAGCTCCAGGCCGTAGCCGCCGAGGTAGAGCTGGACGTACTGCGTGAGCGAGCTGTGGCCCGCCGACAGGATGAAGCGGTCGCGGCCGAGCCAGTCCTGATCGCGCGGGTCGCGGCGCATGACCTTCTGGAACAACAGATAGGCGGCGGGCGCGAGGCTCATCGCCGTTCCGGGGTGGCCGTTGCCGACCTTCTCCACCGCGTCGGCGGCGAGGATGCGCGCCGTGTCGACCGCCTTCTCGTCGATTGCGTCCCACTCGAGAACTGCCACGTGACTGATCCTTCCCAATTCGTAACCGGCGGACCGCGATCCGCTCGGTCGGGCAATGGCGCGCTCGCGGCGCCGCCGTCGACATCGGGACGCGCCACCGCTTCGGCGAGCGAGGAGTGGGAGGTGCCCGACGCGGGGCATTCCCAAGTATAGAGAGGCGGTCGGCCCCCGACGGCGATGTTGCATCGGTCGAGCACGAGGAGTAGTGGAGTGCGCCGGCTTCGACATCACGTAGAATCGGCGGGGACGAAAACCGGTTAGAGGAGCGATGAAGGCAGCCGTAGAAGAACGTGTCGGATCCGGGACCATCGGTTTCCGCCGGAAGGCCAAGGCCTACGTCGCCCTCACCAAGCCGCGCGTCATGGAGCTCCTGCTCGTCACGACGATCCCGGTGATGATCCTCGCCGCCGGCGGCTTCCCGGACTGGTGGCTCGTCCTCGCGACCGTCCTCGGCGGCGCCATGAGCGCGGGCTCCGCCGCGTCGTTCAATATGTACATCGACCGCGACATCGACCGGGTGATGAAGCGGACGAAGAACCGACCGCTCGTGACCGGTGAGGTCACACCGCGGGAGGCGCTCGTGTTCTCCTGGGTGCTCGCCGTCGTCTCCACGGTCTGGCTTCTCGCGACGACGAACCTGCTCGCCGCATCGCTCTCCGTCGGTGCGATCGCCTTCTACGTGTTCGTCTACACGCTGTGGCTCAAGCGCCGGACCTCCCAGAACATCATCTGGGGCGGGATCGCGGGGTGCTTCCCCGTTCTCATCGGATGGGCCGCTGTCACGAACTCGCTCTCCTGGGCTCCGCTCATCCTGTTCGGCGTCGTGTTCCTCTGGACGCCCCCGCACTACTGGCCGCTGTCGATGAAATACCGCGACGACTACAAGTCGGTCGGCGTCCCGATGCTCGGAGTCGTCCGCGGTCGCGCGCAGGTGGGCCTGCAGGTCATCCTCTACACGTGGGCCACTGTCGCGTGCTCGCTGCTGCTCATCCCCGCGGCCGGCATGGGCGTCGTCTACACCGTCACGGCCGTGGCTGTGGGCATCTGGTTCATCTACGAGACGCACCGGCTCTACAATCTCGCGATCCGCCACGAGGCCGTCTCGCCGATGCGCGTGTTCCACGGGTCGATCAGCTACCTGACGGTGCTCTTCCTCGCCATCGCGATCGACCCGCTGCTGCCCTTCTAGCCGCAGGCTCCGCCGGGCGGGGTGCACGCTCGATCAGCGCAACGTCGTCCGCGGGGGAGCGCCGGTCGGCCGGCGGCCTGCTCAGCCGGCGACGTTGCCCGAGACCGGCTGCCGCTCCGCCTCGGCCACGGTCGTCGGCACCGTCGCCTTGAGAGAGAGCACCACGGCCGTCATGGCGGCGGTGAGCAAGCACGCGAGCACCATGTGAAGACCCACGAGGACCTCGGGGAGCCCGAGGCGCGCCTGAGTGACGCCGACGATGATCTGGACGATCTCGACGGCCAGGAGCCAGAGGACGAAGGTACGGGTGCGAGGCCGCGGCGGGAACCGCACGGCGCCCACGACGAGGACGAGCGTGAGCGCGAGGGTCGCGTACGCCGGCCAGCTGTGCACGTGCTGGAGCAGCTCGGGGTCGAGGCCGTTGCGGGCGGCGCCGCCGTCACCGGCGTGAGGGCCGGAGCCCGTCGTCAGGATGCCGACGACGACGGTCACCGCGACGAAGAACGAGGTCAGGTGGGCGACGCCCGCGTACCACCCCGGTGCGACGCGCGTCCGCACGCCCGGCTTCTCGTACACCCGATAGACGAGGACGGCGGCGAGGGAGACGAGCACGACGCTCAGGACGAAGTGGAGCCCGACCACGTAGGGGTTGAGGCCGCTGAGGACCGTGATGCCGCCGACGATGGCCTGCAGGAAGACGCTCGCTGCGGGGATGATCGTGAGGACGAAGAGGTCGCGCCGCTGCGCGCGGTACTTGATGACGTAGAGGAGGGCGAGGAGCGCGATGACCTCGACGACGAAGAAGAGCGTCCGGTTGCCGAACTCGATGATCCCGTGGATGCCCATCTCGGGCGTCGTCACGAAGGACTCCGCGGTGCAGCGCGGCCAGGTCGGACAGCCGAGGCCCGCTCCGGTGAGCCGGACGGCGCCGCCGGTGCCGACGATGACCGTCTGCGCGACGAAGTTCGCCCACACGATGGCGCGGACCCGACGGTCGATCCCGGTCGGCAGCCAGTTCCAGAACCGTTGCAGCGTGCGGGTGACGGCGTTCATCTCGACTTCTTCCTCGACTCTTTTGCTGAAAGCCCGCCCCGACGACGCCCTGTCGGGGCGTTGCACCCTGTAGAATCGGGGGGTTGAGGCCGGGACCGGATCGGCTGGTGTTCGCGGAGAAGGCTCTCCCGAACGGCGACGGTCCGATCGGTACTTCCACATTCATTCTACGGAGACGACGGCGTCTCGTGGACCATGCCCAGCGCACTGCCACCGACCGGAGACGGTCGGACGGCGCGACGGGAGCTCGCGCGGGATCGCGCGGCACACGAGTCGGTGAGGGAATGCGTGCAGACGCGTCCCTGTTGCCGATGGAGGAGAGAGAGGTAGCCATGTCTGACGTCCTGATCGATCGCCCAGAGCTCGAGAGCCTCGGCGTGTACGAATTCGGATGGGCCGACTCCGACGTCGCGGGGGCCTCCGCGCGTCGTGGTGTCTCGCCCGAGGTCGTCGCGGACATCTCGCGGCTCAAGGACGAACCGGAGTGGATGCTCAAACGGCGGCTCCGCGGCCTCGACCTCTTCGGTCGGAAGCCGATGCCCACGTGGGGCGCGGACCTCTCCGAGATCGACTTCGACAACATCAAGTACTTCGTGCGGTCGACCGAGCGCCAGGCGGCGTCGTGGGAGGAACTGCCCGACGACATCAAGAACACCTACGAGCGGCTCGGCATCCCGGAGGCGGAGCGTCAGCGTCTCGTCGCCGGTGTCGCGGCGCAGTACGAGTCCGAGGTGGTCTACCACCAGATCAACGAGGAGCTCGAGCGGCAGGGCGTCATCTTCATGGACACCGACACCGCGCTCAAGGAGCACCCGGAGTTCTTCGAGGAGTACTTCGGCACCGTCATCCCCGCCGGCGACAACAAGTTCGCGGCCCTCAACACGGCTGTCTGGTCGGGCGGTTCGTTCGTGTACGTCCCGCCGGGCGTCCACGTCGAGATCCCGCTGCAGGCCTACTTCCGCATCAACACCGAGAACATGGGGCAGTTCGAGCGGACGCTCATCATCGCCGA
>CAKTZW010000333.1 GCA_934636065.1 uncultured Labedella sp. | reverse complement strand
CGCATCGTCCCACCAACCGAGGCCACGGTCCGCGGCGGTCTCGAGGACGAGGTCCGCGGCGGTCTGCGGGAGTGCGCTCACGGTGACGTTCTCCGCGCGCGTGGTCGACCCGAGCGCCGCGACCATGAGCGGCTGATGCGCGATCGTGCCCCGCCCGGATCCCTGCGGCCCGACCGCCGCCGGCACGACGCGAGCGAGGTCGGTCCGCCAGGAGTCGACGAGTTCGTCGATCGCGGATCGACCGGCCTCCGTCACGGCATCGCCGGCGATCCGACGCACGAGGCCCACGACGCCGCTCGCGGATCGGTGCACCTCGTCCGCCGGCACGCGACCGCGCGCGGCTCCGCGGAGGGAGGAGACGATGTCCGCCGTCTCGCCCGGGGTCAGCCGCAGATCCTCGCCGGTGAGGCATTCCTCGTGCACGTCCGACGCGATCTCCGTCGGGCGGAACCGACGGCGACGATCGGCGACGATGAGCCGCGACCGGGTCGCGAACCGGACGAATGACACGAGGTCCGGGCCGATCGCGTCGAGATCGACGTCCTGCGCGTTGTCGAGGACGAGCACGAACGGCTCCGTGAGGCCACGGGCGAACGCCGTGACGGCCGCGGCCACGCCGTCGTCTTCGAAGTCGGGGCCCGACGGGGCCCCTGCGGCCTCCGCGGCGAGCGCGAAGACGTCGCGCCAGAAGGACACCCGATCGGAGCCGGCCGTGGCGCCGTCCACCCACAGACCGTCCCCGGTGTGGCCGGAGGCCCAACTGGCGAGCAGTGTCGTCTTGCCGAAGCCCGCTCCCGCGGAGATCGTCGTGACCGCGGTGTCCGTGTCCAGGCGCTGCTCGAGGCGCGCACGACGCAGGACGCCGGGGGTGCGTCTCGGCACCCCGAACACGCGGGAATCGCTCACGTCGACCTCGTCGGGACAATGGACGCCGGACAGCGTACAGGTTCCCGATGGGTATTGCGGCTCCGGCGCCCGGAGCGCGCTCGGCTCACGGGCGCAGGAGCACCTTGATGGCGCGCCGCTCGTCCATCGCCGCGTAGGCCTCCGCGACCTCGGAGAGCGGGAGCTCGAGGTCGAAGACGAGGCCCGGCTCGATGGCGCCGGAGAGCACCTCGGGCAGCAGCTCCTCGATGTGCCCTATGGATGGTGATTCGGACCAACGGTGCCGTCGTTCGTTCAGCAGGGCTCACCGACGAGGGCGAGCACCGACGATTCGGTGATCTGGTGCTGTCGGGACTCGCCGCAGCGACGGGATAACAGAGCCGGCGGGCGGGTCTATCGTTGGCGTTCGTGCAGGACGGCCTCCCAGACTTCCTGGCACCCAGTCAGCGCAATCTTTCTCATCTGGTCCTGGGCGTTATGCGACGGAGGCGCGATGGCTGCTGGGGGTGACGCCGCGTTCCCGTTTGAACGCTGCACTGAAGCTGAAGGCGTCGGAGTAGCCCACGTGTTGTGCGACGGAGGCGATGGTGTCGTCAGTTCGGGTGAGCTGTTCGGCGGCTAGTGCCATGCGCCATTGCGTGAGGTATGCGATGGGGGGCGCGCCGACGAGATCGGTGAACCGCTTGGTCAGAGTGGTGCGCGAAGCTCCCGCCTCAACAGCGAGGCGCCGCAACGTCCATTGACTCGCCGGCTCACGGTGGATCGCTTGCAGCGCAGCGCCGACCACCGGATCGCTCAGAGCGCCGAACCAGCCGGTCGACTGCGGTGTCGAGCTGTCGATCCAGTGAGTCAAGGTGCACACCAGGAGCCCCTCCATAACTCGGTCGACAGCAATGGGCTGGTCGGTAGCGAGGACTTGAAAGTAGCTCTGGGTGTCCGCGCAATCTTGCTCGAAAGGGAGAACGATCGACAGCGGGAGGGCCTGCGTGAGGTGTCGAGACAGGTGGCCGACGACCTGATAGGTGACTGTCAGCAGCACCGTTGATTCGGTGGCAGTGAATCTGAACGCGTCCCTGCCTTGGACGATTGCGGTGTCTCCGCGTCTGAGCGTCACAGGCGGTTGTCCGTCTCCCATGCCGGTCAGGACTCCAGAGCCGCTCAGTGGGGTGCACAGAACGAGGGTGGCCGTGCCGCCCAGCTGATGGTGCTGTCGTGGAGAGAGGTATGAGCGCTGGACGTCTGTGCCGGAGGTCCTGAGGGTCGTCATCAGGTCGTCCAGCGGTCCAGTTACGGTCACACCGACCATCGTAGATCGGGACTCTCGCACATGGATCGCGAGCAGTGGACCATTCGCATCCCGTGACGCGCGCGATGGAGTGGAGGCATGACGGTTGACAAAGAGATTCTGGTCCTCGGTGCGACAGGTAAGACGGGGCGCCGCGTCGTATCCCGGCTGCGTGATGCGGGCGCCCGTGTCCGAGCGGCGAGCCCATCCGGAGAGATCCCGTTCGATTGGTACAACCAGGACACGTGGACCACTGCGCTGGAGGATGTAGGCGCCGTGTATATGGTGGCGCCCGACGATCCGACACCGATCGAGGCGTTCGTTCATCACGCCGCCACCGCGGGTGTGGAGCGGGTCGTGCTCCTGTCTGGGCGCGGAATCGACCTCGAGGACGGTTCCGGGATGGCGACGGCCGAGAACGCCGTCAGAGCATCCGGCCTGTCGTGGGCGGTCCTTCGCGCGAGCAGCTTCGACCAGAACTTCGACGAGGGGATGTGGCAACCGGCGCTTCAGGCAGGTCTGCTCGCGCTCCCGATCGGCGATCAGCCCGAGTCATTTCTCGATCTCGACGATCTGGCCGAGGCCGCCGCGTCGATTCTCACGGACGGTGGCCATGACAGCCAGACCTATGAGCTGACAGGGCCCCAAGCACTGTCGTTCCGCGACGTGGTCGCTACCGTCTCGCGCTTCACGGGAAAGCGGATCGATTTCACCGAGATCAATTCGGATCAGTACCGTGAAGAACTGATCGCACAGGGATACCCCGCCGAGGCAGCTGACGCGCTCAACGCCCTCTTCGTCGCTCTCCGCAGCGACTCAACTGCTGAACCCACCGATGATGTACGTCGCATCCTCGGCCGCGAGGCGACAACGTTCGAGTCGTACGCAGACCGCGCTGCCGCAACCGGCGTCTGGCACTGAGAAAGACCCCCCGAGCGCCAAATGAATCGGTACGACCTGATGAACGCGGACGTCATCGAGGAATTCCGCGCGAACGCCGGAGTAGTCGGGGGTGGCCTGCATGGGTACGAGGTGATCTTGCTGCACCATATCGGTGCCCTGTCGGGAATCGAGCGTGTGATCCCGCTCGTGCGATTCCGGCAAGAGGACGGCCAGACGGTGATCGTCGCATCTGGAAAAGCAGGCAGAAGCGGTCACCCGCAGTGGTACCGAAACGTCCTGGCAAGACCTCGCGTCACCGTTGAGTCCGGAACGAAAACTTACCTCGCGGATGCCACCGAGGTCCCCGAGCCAGCCCGCAGCACCCTGTGGAACAAGATCAAAGCCGAGTCGCCCCTTTACGCCGAGTACGACCGTAGAACAGGCGATGGGCGAACTATCCCGCTGCTCCTCACGAAACCGATTCGATGGGGGCAACCTCTTCGGGTCTCACAGCGCCGGTACCCGAACTC
>CAKTZW010000332.1 GCA_934636065.1 uncultured Labedella sp. | reverse complement strand
GCCCCGAGCAACCTCGCGGTGCTGGGCCGCTACGTCCTGCCCGGCTCGATCTTCCCGGCGATCGCCGACACCAAGCCGGGCAGCGGCGGCGAGATCCAGCTGACCGACGCGATGGCGCAGCTGCTCGCCGACGGTGTGCCGGTGCACGGCATCGTCTACCGCGGCCACCGCTACGACACCGGCATGCCGCTGGGCTACCTGCAGGCCGTCGTCGAAATCGCCTGCAAGCGTCCCGACCTGGGCGAGGAGTTCCGGAGCTGGCTGGCCGAGTTCGTCGCCGACGGTCGGGTGCTGACCTCGAGCGGGTCCAAGGCCATCGGGGTGGTCACCACGGACACCGGTGAGCACCACGTGCACGAGCAGCTCTCGCTCGCCGTCGACGAGCACGTCTACGGGCTGGGGGAGCGCTTCACCCCGTTCGTGCGCAACGGCCAGGTGGTCGACGTGTGGAACGCCGACGGCGGCACGTCCAGCGAGCAGTCGTACAAGAACGTCCCGTTCTACCTCACGAACCGCGGCTACGGCGTGCTCGTCAACCGCCGTGGCCACGTCTCGTTCGAGGTCGGGACGGAGGCCGTGGAACGGGTGCAGTTCTCGGCGCCCGGTGAGTCCCTCGAGTTCTTCGTCATCTACGGGCCGACGCCCGCCGAGATCCTCGAGCGCTACACCGCGCTCACCGGGCGGCCGGCGAAGGTGCCGGCCTGGTCGTACGGCCTGTGGCTCTCCACGAGCTTCACGACCGACTACGACGAGGAGACCGTCAACCGCTTCGTCGACGGCATGGCCGAGCGCGACATTCCGCTCAGCGTCTTCCACTTCGACTGCTTCTGGATGCGCGAGTTCAACTGGACCGACTTCGAGTGGGACTCCCGGACCTTCCCGGACCCCGAGGGCATGCTCGCCCGGCTCCACGACAAGAAGCTCCACGTCAGCGCGTGGATCAACCCGTACATCGGGCAGCGATCGCGGCTCTTCCGGGAGGCGGCGGACGCCGGATACCTCGTGAAGAACCGTGACGGCAGCGTCTGGCAGTGGGACGAATGGCAGGCCGGCATGGGGCTCGTCGACTTCACCAACCCCGACGCCACGGCGTGGTTCCAGGAGAAGATCCGCACCCTCGTCGGTCAGGGCGTCGACGCGATCAAGACGGACTTCGGCGAGCGGATCCCGACCGACGTGGTGTGGTTCGACGGCTCCGCGCCGGACGGCATGCACAACTGGTACACCCAGCTCTACAACCGGGCGGTCTTCGACGCGCTGTCCGAGGCGAAGGGCGAGGGCGAGGCTGTCCTCTTCGCGCGGTCCGCGACGACCGGCGGCCAGCAGATGCCCGTGCATTGGGGCGGCGACAACTCGTCGTCGTTCGAGTCCATGGCCGAGACGCTGCGCGGCGGGCTCTCGCTCGCGATGAGCGGCTTCGGCTACTGGAGCCACGACATCGGCGGGTTCGAGGGCAAGCCCGACCCCGCCGTGTTCAAGCGCTGGGTCGTCTTCGGCCTGCTCTCGAGCCACACGCGCCTGCACGGCTCGACGAGCTACCGCGTGCCGTGGGCGTTCGATCCCGACGCTTCGATCCTTCGACAGGCTCAGGAGGGGCCAGGCTCAGGGACCGTTCCGGAGGCCGCAGGACAGAGCGCCGTCGACGTGACGCGGAAGTTCGCGAAGCTCAAGCTCTCGCTCATGCCGTATCTCACCGCCGTGGGACTCGAGGCGCACGAACGCGGCGTCCCGTTCATGCGACCGATGCAGCTCGCCTTCCCCGGCGATCCGGCGGTCGACCACCTCGATCGTCAGTACATGATCGGCGACAGCCTCCTCGCCGCGCCGGTATTCTCGGCGACCGGTGAGGTCACGTACTACCTGCCCGCGGGGCGGTGGACGAACTGGTTCACCGGTGAAGAGGTGGAGGGCGGCGCCTGGCGCACCGAGACGCACGCGTTCGACAGCGTGCCCCTCTGGGTGCGCGAGGGCAGCGTGATCGTGACGGGCTCGGTCGACGACCGTCCCGACTACGACCAGCTGGAGTCGCCGCTCGTGACGGTCTTCGCGGGGGAGCGGACCTCGTCGGTGCGAGTGTCCTCGCCCGACGGTGCCTCGGCCGAGTTCACGGTCGAGCGCACGGAGAGCGGCGCGACGGTCTCGAGCTCGTCCGACCGCCCCTTCCGCGTGCGCTACGGCACCACCGGCGCGATCGCCGAGGGCACGGGCTCCGTCACCGCCACCGCCTGACCCTCACCGCACCCACACCCCCGTCCAGTAGTCACTTTGAGCGCTTTGCGTCGCCTGTACCGGCCGTAAAGCGCTCAAAGTGACGACACGGCGGTGGGGAGTGAGTGCTGCGGACGGGTGGTGGGGGGCACGCGGTGGGTCAGCGCTCGAGGGGGAGGCCGGCCTCGGACCACGCGCTCGTGCCGCCGACAACGTTGACGACGTCGAAGCCGCGGCTCTCGAGGTAGCCGGCGGCGCGCTCGGAGCGCACGCCGTGCTGGCAGATCACGTAGAGGGTCTCGTCCGGGTCGAGCCGGTCGACGGCGTCGGGCACCGTCTGCAGGGGGACGTTCGCTGCCCCGGGGACGTGGCCGTCCTCGAACTCGAACGGCTCACGCACGTCGATGACGGTGACGCCGTCGCGCTCGTGCAGTTCCTGGACGGTGATCTCGGCCATCGGGCACCCCTTTCGAGCACCCGTCGGGCGCCACCCACCAGGCTAGGCGAAGTATCGTGACGGCATGGACATTCGGGTCGCCGCATACGGCGTGATCATCGAGGGAGCGCAGATCCTGCTCGCCCATTGGAACGAGCACGGCCGGAGCGGGTGGACGCTGCCGGGCGGCGGCATCGACCCGGGCGAGGATCCCGCGGCCGCGGCCGTGCGCGAGATCCGCGAGGAGACCGGCTTCGACGCGGAGATCGACGGCATCCTCGGCGTCGACAGCTTCGTCATTCCCGCCGAGCGGCGGCTGACCGCCGAGTCCACCGGACCGCTCCACGCCATCCGCATCGTCTACCGGGCGCACGTGACCGGCGGAACGCTCACCTACGAGGAGAACGGGTCGACGGACTACGCCGGGTGGATCGACCTCGAGCAGATCCCCTCGCTCGACCGGGTCTCCCTCGTCGACGTCGCCCTCGCCTACCTCTAGCCTCCCTCCCCACCGCGCAGTTGCGTACGCAACTGCCTCCTGCGGGTGTTATTCCACCCGCAGGTCAGAGTTGCGTACGCAATTGCGCGGGATGGGGAGCGCGGGAAGGCTGACGGATGGGGCGGACACGCCGACAGGCTCGGGCACCACGGGTGCCCGAGCCTGTCGGTCAGGAGTCGGCGATCCTGTTACGCGTTGGGGAGGATCGGCTCGTCGTCCGCGACCCAGAGTTCGTCGTCGGCGCGGAACGTCTGCCACGCCGCGTAGGCGACTCCCGCGGCGGCGAGGACGCCGAGGCCGATCGCGATGATCGTGCCGGCGCCCGGGCCGCTCTTCTGCGCGGCGGGCGCATACTTCTCGAGGTGGAGCCGCTTCACGGCCGCCTGCACGCGCTTGTCCTTCGCGACATCGCCGATGGCGAGGGCGCTCCCGACGACACCGCCG
>CAKTZW010000331.1 GCA_934636065.1 uncultured Labedella sp. | reverse complement strand
CCACCAAGCAGTTGCGGCGACGCCCGACCGACTGACGACGAGTCTGAAACCGCTCCGCTCGTCGGGATACCGAGGTCCCCGCGATAATGGAGGAGTGGAGTCGTGGGAGTTGCCCGGGTGGTTCGGCGAGTACCTCGACGCGCTCAACCGGCACGACCTCGCGGCGGTCCGCGAGTTCGTCGACCCGCGGGTCAAGCGGGCGCACCTCCCCGGCGGGGTGGAGGCGTGGGTCGCCGACCTCGCCGATCTCTTCGAGGCGTTCCCCGACTGGCGCTGGCGTCGCATCCAGCTCGTCGTCGAGGACGACCGGATCGCGGCGCACCTGCGCGGAAGCGGGACGCACGTGAGTGCCTTCCGCGGAATCGCGCCGACGAGACGTCATGCGAACGTCGCCGAGTTCGGCTTCTACCGGGTCGCCGGCGGCCGCATCACCGAGTACACCGGCTCGGGTGACGACGAACTGCTGGCGCAGCTGCGGCGCTGACCCAACAGGGCGAACCGGTCGTCAGCGGGGCGGGACGTCGAGGGGGAGATGCGACACGGGCTCGAGCCGCGTGATCGTGACCCAGCCGTCGGCGAGGGTCGCCGCATCCGTGCCGGGGTCCGGCGTGTTGGGCAGGTCCTCGACGGCGAGACGGACGTGGTGCTCGTCGCTCTCCCCGAGCGTCGTCTGCACGATGCCGAACGGCGCGAGCGTCGCCTCCACCGTGCCGCGGTTCGACGCCGCGTTCGGCACGTTCAGGTTGACGACCGTGCCGCGGGGGTGAGCCGTGAGGACCTCCAATTGCGCGACCGTCGCCTCGGCGGCGGCCTCCCAGTGGAACTCCTCCGGGCGGAATCCGACATCGAGGGAGACGGCCGCGGCCCAGGCGCCGTTGAGGCCCCCGGTGAGCGCGGCCCCGACGGTGCCCGAGTGGAGGATCGCACGGCCCACGTTCGCGCCGTGATTGATGCCCGACAGGACGATGTCGGCGGGCTCGCCGAACGCCCCGCGCGCCGCGATGAGGGCGATGAGCCCAGGACCGCCCTGGACGGCGAACGCGGGAACCCCGGGGACGTCGTCGAGCGAGCGGCGGTCGACGGCGATTCCGCCGTCGTCCTCCGCCGCCATGATCGACGCGCTCGACCCGCTCGACTGCAACGCCGGCGCGGCGATCGTGACGTCGAACCCGGCGTCGTGCACGCGTCGGGCGAGCACGTGGAGGCCCGGCGCGTCGATGCCGTCGTCGTTCGTGACGAGAATGCGCGTCATGATCCGTCCCCGTCGTCGCCGCGTGCTGCGTCGCCATGGCCGTCACCGTCGGCGTGCCCGTCGAGTTCACTCGTCGTGACCGCGGCGCGGAGCCGGTCGATGGCCTCACCGTCGCCCGTGCCGAGTCCGCGGCGCGTGACGTTGAGGGCACCCGCCGCCGCCCCCAGCGTGATCGCCTCCCGGAGGCTCTCGCCTCGGGCGAGGGCGGAGACGACGCCCGCCGTGAGCGAGTCGCCCGCGCCCCGTGTATCCACGACCTCGAGCGCCGGCGGCGAGATCTCGAGGACGCCGTCGTCGTCGAGCAGCAGTGAGGGCTCGGGGGAGCGGGTGACGATCACGGCGTCGGCGCCGTCGCTGCGCAGCGACCGCATCGCGGTGACGATCGCGGGCACGTCGTCACCCGACGCGAGCCCGTCGGCTTCGAGCTCCTCGTCGCTGATCTTCAGGACGTCGACGCCACCCGCGAGGGCGGACCGCATGCGTTCGCCGGCGAGGTCCACGATCACGCGTGCGCCGCCGGCCCGGAGGTCCGACGCCAGTCGGCGGTAGGTGTCCGGGGAGAGTGCAGAGTCCGCATCCGGTCCGCTGAGGATGGCGATGCCCGCGGTGAGGCCCTCGCGCAGCGTCAGGCTGTAGAGCTCGTCGAGGTCGTGCCGGGCGAGCTCGTCGCCGTCCTCCTCGGCGATCACCTCGCGCTGTCCCTCGCGGCGGTCGTGGACGTACGCGGCGCCGCGGCCCTGCCGCGAGATGGCGGCGACCGCGATGCCCTCGTCCTCGAGGATGTGCCGGAGCACCGCACCGGACTCGCCGGTGATGGCGCAGCACAGGGTCACCCCGATCCCCAGCTCGCTCAACATCCGCGCCTGCCAGACGCCCTGGCCGCCCGCGTGGATGTGGATCTCGTCACCCGACTCATGGTCCTCCACCGTCACCGTCAACGTGGGCGACGGCGCGAAGATCGCAACGCTACTCATCCCTCGAGTCAATGAGACGAGCGGGTCGCGGAACAACCCCTTGCCGGACGTCTCAGCGTCCAGAGTGCCCGCAGCCAGGAGTGGTGCCGACCTGGTCGACGGGCGCGAGGTGACGGAGGTCGGGTCGACCGCCGAGGTGACCGACCGTCGCGGCGGCCGCTCGGTGCGCGAGTTCGCCGGCCTCGCGCGCAGTCATATCGCGCCGCAGTCCCGCGGTGAGCCCCGCGACGAACGCGTCCCCGGCCCCCGTGGGATCGACGACGTCGGCGTCGCCGAAACGCAGGAAGGCGCTGCCGCTCGACCATGCCACGAGGTCGCCGTCCCCTTCCACCTCGAGGCAGACGACCGACACGCCCGCGTCGAGGATGTCCCGAGCAGCTGCCCGAGCGTCGGACGGCGAGGTGATGGTCGAGTCGGCACCGGGCAGGTGCCGGGTGCGCAGCGCGATGTCGCGCGCGGCCTGCCCCGCCACGAGGACAGCCGTTTCCGCGGCTCGGCCCCTCGCACGGCTCGTCGTGCCATTTACCGGCGGCTCGCCGGTCACCTAGCCGACGGCCTTCCGCAGGAGGGCGACGATGACCTTCTCGTTCGTCGGGTTCATCTCGGTGATGGCGTACGCCGTCGGCCACATCGTGCCGTCGTCGATCGTCGCGACGTCGTTGAAGCCGAAGGTCGCGTAACGGGTGTTGAACTTCGCGGCGCCCTGCACGAAGCAGAGCACCTTGCCGTCCTTCGCCCAGCCCGGCATCCCGTACCAGGTCTTCGGCGTGAGCGACGGGGCATGCTCCGTCACGAGCTCGTGGATGCGGGATGCGATGGCACGGTCGGGCTCCGGCATCTCGGCGATCTTCTCGAGCAGGTCGGCCTCGGGGTCCTTCTTCGCGCCGCGCTTCTGCTTCCGCAGCTCCGCCGCTCGTTCCTTCATCGCGGCGCGCTCCTCCGCGGAGAAGCCGTCCTGCTCGTCACCGTTGCGTGCGTCGGTCGTGGTGGTGGTTCTCGCCATGGTGTCGGCTCCCTCGTGGTCCCTCGTCATCGGTGTGCTGGTGAGGACCAGTGTGCCGTGCGCCCCGCTCCGGCGCTTCTCGGAACCTGCTCGATCGCGCGATCGCAGCGGACCGAGGGCGCGTCCGCCGCGATCACCCACCGGCTACTGCTGGATGATGGGCATCGCCGACGTGATGATCGGGATCGCGGAGGTCACGGGAGCGGGCTCCGGCGCGCCCGGACGGAGGATGAGGAACGCGCGGCCGTAGGGGCCGAGGTGCAGCGGGAAGCTGTGCAGGTCGTCGACCTTCGCGATCGTCTCGCCCGTCGCGACGTCGACGACGCTCGCCCGCGGCGGGAGCGACTCCGAGAGCACCGCGCCGTCGATGGGGTCGCCGCAGAAGTTGAGGACCGTCACCTGC
>CAKTZW010000330.1 GCA_934636065.1 uncultured Labedella sp. | reverse complement strand
GGAACGGCAGCCGCGCGAGCCGGGCGGCGTCCGTGTCGAGCCCGAAGCCGTCGACCCTGTTCACGTACTGGGCGATGTTGCCGGGGAAGATCGCGACGAAGAACGCGGCGACGACCCACCCGACGAGCGGTCGCTTCCGCTTCGCCACGAGGAGCGCCGTCCCGAGCGTGATCTCGACCACACCGGACGCGAGCACGGTGGTGTCGTCGTCGACGGGCACGAAGTCCGGGACCTGCGCCGTGAACTCCTCGCGCGCGAACGTGAGGTGGCTGACTCCCGCGAACACGAGGAAGGAGCCGAGCACGATCCGCCCCACCGTCCGACGCTTGCGCGACCCGCTCGAGATCTCGCGGCGGGTGGGGTCGACGTCGTTCGGTACGGACATCCGGCCAGCCTAGGTGCGTCCTTCGCGCGCGACGGCCCCTTGCGGCGACCGCTGTACCGCCACACGGTCGCTGAGCTCGTCGAAGCGTCGCAAGCTCAGAGACCGGGACACACGGTCGCTGTGCCTGTCGAAGCGCGACAGGCTCAGCGACCGGAGAGCCACAGCCTCAGGAAACGGAGCGGTCGCGGCGCGCGTAGGCCGCGAGGACGGTGCGCTCCGACTGGATGAGGTAGGCGTCGAGCTCATCGGCAGCGTCGGCGGGACGCCCCTCCTCGTGTGCGCGCAGCACGCCGACGTTGCGATCGACGTACGGGGCGTGCAGGTACTCGGGGTCGTCGATGAGCCCGAACGCCAATCGCAGCTCCGCCGAGACGTTCGCGTACACGCGGTCGAGCCGCGCACTGTCGGCGAGCGAGACGATCGCGCGGTGGAACTCCATGTTCGCCGTCCCGACCGCCGCCCAGTCGCCGGCGTCCCGAGCGGCGAGCGCGTCGTCGACCGCCGCGGCGAGCGCCCGGCCCGCGGGATGACGCGGCGGGGCGGTGCGGAGGGCCTGCCCCTCGATCATGCGCCGGACCCGATAGATGTCGATGATCGACGCGAGCGACGGAACCGCGACCATCACGCCGGCGTGCGGCCTCCGCAGCAGCAGCCCCTCGTGAGTCAGCATCCGGAACGCCTCGCGCAGCGTGTTGCGGGAAACGCCGAGGACGTCACCGAGCGCCTGCTCCGACAGGCGCGACCCCGGAGTGAAGGCGCCGGAGATGATCGACGACCGGATGTCCGCCGCCGCTTTCTCCGCGCGGTCAAGCACCTCGTCGTCGTCGGGCCGCTGCGTCACACTCGGAGCCTACCGGCCGGAGTCGCTCGATCAACGGGGGACGAAACACCGTCGTAATGAACTCTTCACACGGAAGATCGTTCAACAACTTCCCCTACTGTGTTCGACAGTCCTAGTCTGGGTCGCACCCCCGGCCGGCACGCACCCGTCCCACTCGGCCATCTCGGCACCACCTCTTTCGAACAGGATCTGGACCATGACCGAACCGACCACCCCGGCCCCCGCGTCGGCCGAGGACCTGAAGGCGTTCGCGGTGTCGCGCCGCCGCTCCCTCCTCGGAGCCCTCTTCCTCATGGCCACGTCGGCCATCGGCCCGGGCTTCATCACGCAGACCGCGACCTTCACCTCCGAGCTCGGCGCGGCCTTCGCGTTCGGCATCCTCGCCTCCGTCCTCATCGATCTCGCCGTGCAGCTCAACATCTGGCGCATGGTCACCGTGACCGGCAAGCGCGCGAGCGTGCTCGCGAACGAGGCGCTCCGCGGCAGCGGCTACGTCCTCGCCGTGCTCATCGTGCTCGGCGGCCTCGTGTTCAACATCGGCAACATCGCGGGCGCGGGACTCGGGCTCAACACCCTGCTCGGCATCGACCCGAAGCTCGGGGGCGTGATCAGCGCGGCGATCGCGATCGCGATCTTCCTCGTGAAGCGCGCCGGAGCGGTCGTCGACCGCGTCGTGATCGTCGCCGGAATCGTCATGATCGTGCTCACCGTTGTCGTCGCGGTCATCTCGCAGCCGCCCATCGGTGACGCCCTCCGGCAGACCGTGTGGCCGGACGAGGTGAACTTCGCGACCATCACGACGATCGTCGGGGGCACCGTCGGCGGCTACATCACCTACGCCGGAGCGCACAAACTGCTCGACAGCGGAACGGCGGGCCGGGAGCACATCCGCGAGGTCAACCGCGCCGCTCTCAACGGCATCCTCGTCACGGGCGTCATGCGCTACGTCCTGTTCCTCGCCGTCCTCGGAGTCGTCGCGAGCGGCGTCGTCCTCGACACCACCGGCAACCCGGGTGCCCAGGCGTTCGAGGCCGCCGCGGGGGAAGCGGGCCTGCGGATCTTCGGCGCGATCTTCTGGATCGCCGCGATCACGAGCGTCATCGGCGCCGCCTACACGTCGGTGTCGTTCCTTCCGGTGTTCTCGGAGCGGATCCGCGGCCGCGTCGCGGACCTGTGGACGGTCGGATTCATCCTCGTGTCGCTCGCGATCTACCTCCTCATCGGCACGGCCCCCGCGACCCTGCTCGTGTTCGTCGGCGGCGTGAACGGGCTCATCCTGCCGATCGGGCTCACGCTCTTCATGTACATCGGCTGGTTCCGCCCGCGGGTGCTCGATGGGTACCGTTACCCGAGGTGGCTGCTCATCATCGGGACGATCGCCGTGATCGTCACGTGGTACATGGCCGTCAACGCCGTCGGACCGATCTTCGCCCTCGTCACCGGCTGATCGCCGGTACCGCCCCATCACCGGAACCAGGACAACGGAGGACACCATGACCGCCGACTTCCCCAGCGTCGACCTCAACAGCGACCTCGGCGAGAGCTTCGGACGCTGGACGCTCGGCGACGACGCCACGATGCTCGGCATCGTCTCGAGCGCGAACGTCGCGTGCGGCTTCCACGCCGGCGACCCGGTCGGGATCCGCGAGACGGTGCGCAGTGCCGTCTCCGGCGGCGTCAGCATCGGGGCGCACGTGGGCTACCGCGACCTCGCGGGCTTCGGTCGCCGGAACATGGACGTCGCGAGCGCCGAACTCGTCGCCGACGTGATCTACCAGATCGGTGCCCTCCAGGCGCTCGTACGGGCGGAGGGCGGCGAGGTCTCGTACGTGAAGCCGCACGGCGCGCTCTACAACACGATCGTGCACGACGAGCGCCAGGCGCGCGACGTGGTCGAGGCGGTGACGGCGGTGGACGAGCGGCTCGTGGTGTTGGGGCTCCCCGACAGTGCGGTGCTCCGGATCGCCGACGAGCGCGGGCTCCCCACCGCGACCGAGGCCTTCGCCGATCGCGCGTATACGCCGCACGGCACGCTCGTGTCGCGACGGGAGGCGGGCGCGGTGCTGCACGACGCCGACGACATCGCGCGGCGCATGGTCCGCCTCGTCACCGACGGGACCGTCACCGCGATCGACGGCACCGTGGTGCCGGTGCGCGCGGACTCCGTGTGCGTGCACGGCGACAGCCCGGGCGCGACCGAGATGGCGGCGCGGGTCCGGGCCGCCCTCACGGAGGCGGGCGTCGGGATCGAGGCGTTCGCGCCCGCGTTGGACGCCGACCGCTCGTGACCGTGCGCGTCCTCCCGGTCCGCGACGACGCGGTCCTCGTCGAGCTCGCGGATCTCGAGGAGACCCTCGCGCTCGTCGCGTCCCTCGAGGCCGAGCCGATCGCGGGGGTCGTCGACCTCGTGCCGGGTGCGCGCACCGTCC
>CAKTZW010000329.1 GCA_934636065.1 uncultured Labedella sp. | reverse complement strand
CGTCTCGAGCGCACCGCCGACGCGCTCGCCACCGAGCGACCGGACCGACGACACGTCGAGCGCCGCCTCGGTGTCGAGCGGCGGCAGGATGCCCGGGAGGCGCTCGGCGAGCATCGTCTTGCCCGATCCGGGGGGACCGAGCAGGAAGAGGTGGTGTCCGCCCGCTGCGGCCGTCACGAGCGCCTCGACCGCATCGTCCTGCCCGAGCACGTCGGCGAGGTCGAGGGGCGACGCGTCGATCTGCGGCGGCGCCTCCGGCTCGTCGGCGGCCGGTTCCGCCGCCTCCAGTTCCGCTCCATGCCAGATGGCGGCGGCTCGCAGCGAGTCGACCGCGATCACACGGATCCCGGGCACGAGCGATGCTTCGGCTGCATTGGCCGACGGGACCATGACGGCCTCGCGCCCCGCCCGCCGAGCGGCACGAACGATCGGGAGGATCCCCGGAGTCGGCCGGAGCCGCCCGTCGAGTCCGAGCTCACCGGCGTGCACGACCCGGGCGATCGAGGCCGGTTCGACCGCTCCTGTCGCCGCGAGACAGGACAGCGCGATGGCGAGATCGAAAGCCGTGCCGTTCTTCGGGAGCCCCGCCGGCGAGAGGTTGACGGTGATCCGGTGGGGAGGCAATGCGCAATCGGAGTTGGCGATCGCCTGTCGGACTCGGCCCTCGGCCTCGGAGATGGCCCGATCGGCGAGACCGATGATGATGAAGCGGGGCAGCCCGGACGACACGTCGGTCTCGACCTCGACGAGGGCGCCCTCCAGACCGAGCAGGCTGACGGCCCACGTGCGACCGACGGCCATTCAGAGCACCCCGGTGAGGTGCTCGACGACGGCGGGAGCTCCGGGCGGCGCGACCACCCCGACCACATCGATCCGAAGCGTCGCGGCCGACCGTCCCGTCGAGGCGCTCCACTCGGCGGCGAGCGACCGGAGTCGGCGGAGCTTGTGGAATGTCACCGCCTCGAACGGGTGGCCGGACCCCGTGCCCGATCGTGTCTTGACCTCGACGATCGCGGTGACCGCACCAGCCCGCGCCACGATGTCGATCTCACCGGTGGCGCTCCGCCAGTTGCGATCGAGGATCTCGTATCCCGCGCGCTCCAGGAAGTCGACCGCGAGGTCTTCTCCGCGTCTGCCCAGTTCGTCCTTGCGTGCCATGTGCAACCTCCGCGCACGAGCATGCTCCGGAGGCGACACGCGGTCGGAGGCGGCGGGCGCCCTCGTCGGGTGCGGCCTGTCCCTGTCGCTGTGGACGACGGACGCGGGCTACTCGTCGAGCGCGAGTTCCTTGGGCAGTTCGAAGTCCCGGCTCGACAGCTCCTCGATGTTCACGTCCTTGAACGTGAGCACGCGGACAGACTTGACGAAGCGGTCGGAACGGTAGACGTCCCAGACCCAGACGTCTCGCATCGTGATCTCGAAGTAGAAGTCGTGCTCGGTGTCGCGACGGACGAACTCGACCTCGTTGGCGAGGTAGAACCGGCGCTCGGTCTCGATCACGTACGCGAACTGCCCGACGATGTCTCGGTACTCCCGGTACAGCGCGAGTTCGACTTCCCTGTCGTAGTCTTCGATCTCTTCGTCGTCCATCGATCCCATCCTAAGCCGTCGCGTGGAGCCAGGTGTGCCGGTGATGGACCGTCGCACCGGCGCTCGCGATCGCCTCGAGATGGGCCGAGCTGCCGTACCCCTTGTTGCCGACCCAGCCGTAGTCGGGGTGCTCCGCGTGCCGCGCGATCATCACGCGGTCCCGCGCGACCTTCGCGACCACGGAGGCCGCCGCAACGGACCCGCAGTCCCTGTCCGCCTTCACCCGGGTCAGGATGCGCAGCGGCGACGACAGCGACGGGCTGAGGTAGTCGTGGTTGCCGTCGAGCAGCAACGTGCTGGAGGCGACGTCGACGCCCTGCTCGTGAAGTGAGCCGAGCGCACGCTTCCCCGCCAGCCCGAGGCACCGCATGATGCCGAGCTCGTCGATCTCCTCGGCCTCGGCGAAGCCGACGGCCGTCGCGACCGCCCACTCGATGACGACCGGTTCGAGTTCCTCCCGGCGCTTCTCACTCAAGAGCTTCGAGTCGCGGACCCCCGCAGGCACTCGTGAGCAGGAGACGTCGATCGCGGCGACACCGACGGCGACAGGACCCGCGATCGCGCCCCGGCCGACCTCGTCGATGCCGATGACGATCCGGGCTCCGCCGCCGAGGAGCTCGCGTTCGACCTCGAGGTGGGGGATGACGACGGTCATCACTCCCCCGTCGGTCCGGGTACAGCGTCGAAGACGTCGGGGTAGTCGTCGAGCCACGACCAGTGCGACAGGGGCCAGCTCACGACGAAGGCCCGGCCGACGACGTCGTCGATCGGGACGTAGCCACCGCCCGGGGTCTCGGTGTTGTAGCGCGAGTCCTTAGAGTTGTAGCGGTTGTCCCCCATGACCCACAGGGAGTCATCCGGGACGACGACGTCGAAGTCGTCGGCGGACACGGGGGACGACGCATCGGGCTTGAGCACGTACGGCTCGTCGAGCGGGACGCCGTTGACGCTCAGCTGGCCGAGCGAGTTGCAGCAGACCACGTGATCGCCCGGGAGACCGATGAGGCGCTTGATGAGGTGCTCGTCGCTGTCCGGCGACGTGAGGCCGACGAGTCCCAGGGTCCAGTCGATGGCCTCGACGATCGCGGGCTGCTCCGGCTGGGGAGTGCCGTCGAGCCACCCGCCCGGGTCGCGGAAGACGATCACGTCACCGCGCGAGAGCGGGACGACCTCGGGCACGAGCTGATTGACGATGATGCGGTCGTCGATCTGGAGGGTGTTCTGCATCGACCCCGACGGGATGTAGAACGACCGGATGAGGAACGTCTTCACGAGGAAGGAGACGAGCAACGCGACCACGAAGATCACGAGCAGGTCGCGAAGGAAGTACAACGCGCCGCGCTTGCGGTGCTGAGTACGCCTCGGCCGGGTGGACGTGTCGTCCACCGCGAGAGTGTTGTCTGTCATTAAACCGCCCGGAGCTCCCCACCAGCATAACCGGGGGGAGCTCCGTGACGATGACGCGCGCGGCGTCGGTGAACGCGATCAGGCGTCGCGCTTCTCCTTGATCTTGGCCTTCTTGCCGCGCAGGTCGCGGAGGTAGTAGAGCTTGGCGCGACGCACGTCACCACGCGTGACGACCTCGATGTGGTCGATGTTCGGGGAGTGCACGGGGAACGTACGCTCGACACCGACCTGGAAGCTGACCTTGCGGACCGTGAAGGTCTCGCGGACGCCTTCGCCCGAGCGGCCGATGACGACGCCCTGGAAGACCTGAATACGCGAGCGGCTGCCTTCGATGATGTTCACGTGCACCTTGACGGTGTCGCCGGCGCGGAAGTCGGGGATGTCCGACTTCAGGGATGCTGCATCGACGGAGTCGAGGATGTGCATGATGATTCACTCTCTGCGACCGCCTCTGGTCGATCGCGCGTCTGGATTGTCAACGATGAGGTGCGCCGCGTCAGATCAGGGATTCCCCAGGGGCAGAACCCGTGCGCGGCACAATCGTCTATTGTGCCATGCCGACACGCCCGACCGCAAAAGCGTCAACGCTCCTCTGCTCGCTCCGTGACGACGTAGACGCCGCCGTCCGCGGGCGGACGGCGTGGGGCGTTCGGCGCGCTCGTCA
>CAKTZW010000328.1 GCA_934636065.1 uncultured Labedella sp. | reverse complement strand
GACGTGGATCGTGCGGCGCGGGAGGTCACCGCGCTCGAGGAGAACGGCGGCGACCCCGCCCGGGTGCGGGTGCTGCGCGCGCGGGTCATGGCGGCGCGGCTGCGAGAGGGAACCGCGGGTGCCCCAGCGCCGACCGAGCCCGCGCCGGCGCGACCACCGGCGCCGGCGCCCACGCCGTTCGACGACGACACGCCGTTCGGCGACCTCGCCGCGCCGCCCAACGAGGTCCACCGACGGTCCGGCGTGTGGGACGCCGAGCGTCCCAGCGTCACCCTGGCCGACGTCGCGGGGCTCGCCGAGGTCAAGCAGCACCTCGACACGACGTTCCTCGCTCCGCTGCGCAATCCGGAGCTCGCCGCCGCGTTCGGGCAGAAGCCCGGCGGCTCGCTGCTCATGTACGGGCCGCCGGGATGCGGGAAGACCTTCATCGCCAAGGCGATCGCCGGCGACCTCGGGGCGTCGTTCATCCACGTCACCCTCGCCGACCTGCTCAGCAAGTACCTCGGGGACAGCGAGAAGGCGATCCAGAGCGTGTTCCGCGACGCGCGCGCCTCGGCTCCCTGCGTCATCTTCTTCGACGAGTTCGACGCCCTCGGCGGACGCCGGTCGGGCGGCGGCTCGGCGTCGATGCGCTCGATCGTCACCCAACTGCTGGAGGAGCTCGACGGCGTCGCGAGCGCCAACGACGGCGTGTACTTCCTCGCCGCGACGAACCGGCCGTGGGATATCGACACCGCCCTGCGGCGCCCCGGCCGCATCGACAAGACGGTGCTCGTGCTGCCGCCCGACGCGGTCGCGCGAGCCGGCATCCTCCAGGGCCGCCTCGAGGGCAAGCCGGCGGAGGACGTCGACGTCGTGACCGTGGCCGCCGCCACCGAGGGCTTCTCGGGCGCCGACATCGCGCAGGTGGCGAGGATCGCGCTGCAGAACTCGCTGACCGCATCGATGAGCGCCGGGGAGATCGTGCCGGTGACCACGGAGGCGCTGCTCGCGGCCGCCGCCGGCGTCACCCCCTCGACGACCACCTGGTTCGACCAGGTCGCCCCGGTGCTCGAGTACGGCGTCGACGACGGCACCTTCGAGCAGCTCCGCAGCTACCGGGTGAAGAACGGGCTGCGATGACCGACGCGGTCGACCTCGAGCGCCAGGCGATCGAGCGCGATCGCGACCTCGCGTGGGACCTCTTCGACGCGCAGCCCGAGCATCCGCGGATCCCTCAGCTCGCGCGGAGCGTCCTCGCGAGGGCACCGCAGTTCACGGGCATGATCATCCTCATCGCGATGCATCACGAGGCCCGCGGCGAGCCCGACGAGGCCCGCCGTCTGCTGCAGGAACTCATCGGTCGGCGCGACCGCCAATACCTCGGCGCGCTCCGCACCCTGCGGGACCTCGAGCTCGCCGAGGGGAACGACGCCGAGGGCCTCCGTCTCGCGGAGACCGTGCTGCGTGAGGATCCGGAGGCCCACTGGCTCGACCTGATGAAGCGCGCGAGCGCGACGGCCGTCGTCGTCGATCCGCAGACCGGCTGGAGACTGCTCGACGAGGCGGTCGAGTTCTGCGGGCGCACCGAGCCGGACGACTACGCGGACGCACTCGGACAGCGTGCCCTGCGTTTCCTCGTCTCCGGCGCCCCGCCGACGCGATTCCTCGAGGCGGCGCAGCAGGCGATCGAGGCGGACCCGAGCGACAGCATCATCGCGACGGCTCTCGCGTACGCGTACCTGTACGACTACCGCGCGGCGGAGGCGGAGGTGATCCTGCGTCGGGTGCTGCGCGAGGACCCGATGGACGAGGTCGCCCAGGGCGGGCTGATCATCGCGCGGAGCTTCGTCGACGCGCTCGACGGCAGCGACTACACGATGGAGGACGTCCGTCGAATGGGCATGGGCGAGGTCGCCTGGCGCACCCTGCGGGACAAGATGTTCGGCACGGGTGTCGTGGAGGCCCTCGCGGCGTTGGACGCCGTCCTGCCGGTCGATCTCGCCCGATCCCTGCGGCCGCCCCTCGACGCCGAGGCGGCCCGGGACAGCGGCGGCGAGGACAAGCTGCTCGAATGGCACGACGGCCAAGCGGTCGGTGCCGGGGAGCTCTGGGGAGACGGCTGGCCGTTCCGGCTGATGACCGGTGCGGAGGTCCGCACGATGGAGGACGCGCTCGCGGACCACCCGGAGGACTGGCCGCAGTGGGACACGGAGCGCGAGTACTTCACGCTGCTCTTCACTGACGACGCGGGCACCTTCGTCTTCGAGGGCACCGCCGGTCACCTCTACCGCCGCGCCCCGGGCGAGGAGGATCAGGAGATCTCCCCGAGCCTCGCCGATTGGCTGTGGGACCGCGTCGCCGCCTTCGGGGGCGCGGACCAGCGGCCGGGGCGCGCGAGTCGACGGCCCGAGTGACGGTGGCGCGGCGGTAGCCCTTCCGTCATGCCTCGGCGGTCGTGGCGCGCGCCGCGTTGGCAGGGGACGCGCGCCACGAGTCTGTCGGGCGCTCCTCGCGGGCGCCCCGTCGGTTCGGCTCCTCGATCGGCGCGGCATCGACGAAGGTCCGGGCGATCACGCGGCCGACGTCGTCGCGCAACCAGATCAGCAACCGGGCGGGACCGGACGGAGGGCCGACCGTCACGGCCGCCGGCTCGCTGACGACGAACGGCGCGACCTCCACGCGCGATGACGCGACGCTCGGCACGTCGGGGTGGCCGCCCGCGTCGTGCGGAAGCGAACGGAAGGGCCGGCCGGAGTGCACCCAGGCGGCGTACACCCGGCCCGCCACGGCGGAGCGGCCATGATGCGAGACCCGCACGTCGAGAGTGAGCTCCGACGCGGGCACCGGGATGTCGGCACCCGCGCGCTGGGGCGTGATGTCGACGATGAGCACCGTCGGAGCGTTCGCATCGGCGGGATGGAGCCCGCCCCAGTCCTTCGCCCGCCGTTCGGTGTCCACGAGCCCGGCGCTCTCGTGCTCGATGTCGGCGAGCTCGGTGTAGACGTAGCCGGCGAAGCGGTCGTGCCGGCGCAGCTCCTGCGTCTGCCAGCGGACGTGCCAGGCGCGCTCGAGGCTCGTGAAGCCCTCGCCGTACTCGCTGTTGAGGATCGGGACGCCCTCGCGCGGGTGGTCCGGCGAGCCGTAGAGGCTCTTGTCGACGATGAAGTCGGGGCCGAGCTTCACGGGGAAGTCGTGGCGCTCGCCCGACGCGAGGTCGGCGACGTTGCGCGCCCACGTGGCGGGATCCGGCTCGTAGTAGTGCCAGTCGACGAGGTCGGTGCGCACGTGCGACCATCCGGAGTTCTCCACGATGGGGCGGCTGCGATCGATGGCCGCGAGCGCTTCGTACGCCGTGGCCGCTGCGTCGGCCCGTTCGGCGCTGCCCGGGATGTCCCAATCGAGGCCCCACTCCTCGTTGTAGAGACCCCAGATGACGATCGAGGGGTGATTGCCGTCGCGCTCGACCATCGGCACGATCTGCTCCTCGAACGCCGCGGCCGCCTCGGGGCTGAAGCGGCTCGGGCACGCCGGTTCCGCCCACACGAGCATGCCGAGCTCGTCGGCGTGGTGCAGCCAGCGCGGCTCCTCGAACTTGAGGTGCTTGCGCACGAGGGTGAAGCCGAGGTCCTGCTTGAGCGATTCGAGGAGGTCGAGGATCTGCGCGCGCACCGTGACGTCGAG
>CAKTZW010000327.1 GCA_934636065.1 uncultured Labedella sp. | reverse complement strand
CCTCCGGAGTGAGGACGGTCGCGATCCGATCGGCGTCCGCTCGCTT
This sequence comes from uncultured Labedella sp., assembly GCA_934636065.1. Classification (GTDB taxonomy): domain Bacteria; phylum Actinomycetota; class Actinomycetes; order Actinomycetales; family Microbacteriaceae; genus Labedella. The sequence continues at coordinate 3,628 of CAKTZW010000327.1, read as the reverse complement.
CCCGGGGGCTCGCGAGTAGGAGTGGATCTTCGACGCCGCCGCGGCGAGCGCCGCGGCGCTCTCGGACGGCGCCGTCGCGGCGCGCGCCTCGAGCCGCTCGGCGATGGTGGAGTGCAGTGCCACGTGGGAGTCCTCTCGTGCGGGGACAATCGTTCGTCGGGAGCGGGTGCTCCGCCCTCCTCGTACGGTACCGGTGCGGACCGGCCTGGATGGATGGGCACCGCTCCCCACCGTGACCCGGCCTCGCCACCTCGCCGCCCCACCACCTCGCCGGGCGAGACCTCAGCAGCAGCGCGAGCCGGGGGTGCGGTCCTGCTCCGCGAACCGCTCCCGCCAGAACGTGCGCTCGTCGGGCACCGGCTCGTCCGGGTGCGCGCGTCGCTGGTGCGCGACGTATGTCGCGTAGGCGTTGTCGCCCATCATCGACGTGACGTACCAGCGCACCGAGCGCCAGCCGCGCGCGGCTGCGGCCACGAGGACGTCCATCAGTGCCCCGCCCTCGCGGGCCGCTTGTCGGCGTCCACCTCGGCCCAGCGCTTCTCCAGCTCCTTCTCCGCCTTCGTCGCGAACAGCCCCGAGGGGGCGAACCGCCGCGAGGGCACCGCCCGGTCCTCCGAGCTCGTTCCCCCGCCCGAGCGGATCGATCGGATCGTGTGCCAGACGGCGAAGCCGATGACGATGATCGCGAGCGTCACGAACACGATCGACAGCACACCCTGCACGGTCGTGTTGCGCACGACCGCCTCCATCGCCTCGCGTGTCGGAGCGGTGCCGAAGCTCTCCTCGCCCGTCTCGAGCGCGTTCCGGAACGCCGCGTTCTGCGCCCAGTAGCCGACGGCCGGAACCGGCGAGAAGATCTTGAACATCGACGCCGTGATCGTGACGACGGACGCGAAGGCGAGCGGCACGGCGACGATCCACAGCCACCGGACGTGTCCGCGCTTCGCCACGATCGCCAGGCACACGGCGAGCGCGATGGCGGCGAGCAGCTGGTTGGCGATGCCGAAGAGCGGGAACAACGTGTTGATGCCGCCGAGCGGATCCGTCACACCCATGATCAGGATCGCGCCCCACGCGGCGACCATGATCGCCGTGCAGATCCACGCCCCCATGCGCCAGTCGGGGTCGCGGAACTTCGGCACGACGTTGCCGAAGGTGTCCTGCAACATGAAGCGCGCGACACGCGTCCCGGCGTCGACGGCGGTGAGGATGAAGAGCGCCTCGAACATGATCGCGAAGTGGTACCAGAACGACATGAGCGCCGTACCGCCGATGAGCTGCTGCATGATGTGCGCGAGACCGAGCGCGAGGGTCGGCGCGCCCCCCGTGCGCGAGACGATCGACTCCTCCCCCACGTTCGCGGCGGTCTGCGCGAGCACCTCCGGGGTGAGGTTCACGCCGGCCAGGCCGAGCGAATTGACGAACGCGACGGCGCCCTCGACCGTTCCGCCCGTCGCGGCCGCCGAGGAGTTCATCGCGAAGTAGATGCCGCGATCGATCGAGATCGCGGCGACGAGGGCCATGATCGCGACGAACGACTCCATGAGCATCCCGCCGTAGCCGATGAAGCGGGTCTGCCTCTCCTTCTCGACGAGCTTGGGCGTCGTCCCCGAGGCGATGAGGGCGTGGAACCCCGACAGCGCCCCACACGCGATCGTGACGAAGAGGAAGGGGAAGAGCGAGCCGCTCACGACGGGCCCGGCGTCGCCGCCGGCGAACTCGCTGAACGCCGGCACCGTGATCTCGGGCCGGACGAGCACGATCGCCCCGGCGAGCATGACGATCGTGCCGATCTTCATGAACGTCGAGAGGTAGTCCCGGGGAGCGAGCAGCAGCCACACCGGCAGGATCGCCGCGATGAACCCGTAGACGATGATGCCCACCGCGATGACCGTGCGGTCGAGGGTGAAGACGGCGGCTCCCCACTCGGTGTCGGCGACCCAGCCGCCCGCGACGATCGCGAGCAGGAGCAGCACGAATCCGATGATCGAGACCTCGGTGATCCGCCCCGGGCGCAGATACCGCAGGTACACGCCCATGAAGAGGGCGATCGGGATCGTCATCGAGACGCTGGACACGCCCCACGGGCTCTCGCCGAGCGCGTTGACGACGACGAGCGCGAGGATCGCGACGATGATGACCATGATGGCGAGCGTCGCGATGATCGCGGCGGTCCCGCCGACGACGCCGAGCTCGTCGCGCGCCATCTGTCCGAGGGAGCGGCCCCCTCGCCGCATCGAGAAGAAGAGGACGAGGTAGTCCTGCACGGCGCCCGCGAGGATCACGCCGATGATGATCCAGAGCGTCCCCGGCAGGTAGCCCATCTGCGCGGCGAGCACGGGGCCGACGAGAGGGCCGGCGCCCGCGATCGCGGCGAAGTGGTGGCCGTAAAGGACCCGGCGGTCCGTCGGCACGAAGTCCTTGCCGTTCTGGTTGTACTCCGCCGGGGTCGCCCGACGGTCGTCGGGCCGGAGGATCGTGCGCTCGATGAACTTCGAGTAGAACCTGTAGGCGATCAGGTACGTGCACACGGCGGCGAACACGAACCAGATCGCGTTGACGGTCTCGCCGCGCACGAGGGCGAGCATCGTCCAGGCGACGCCGCCGAGCAGCGCGATCGCGACCCACACGATCACCTTCGGCGGCGTCCACGTCGAGCGGTCGTCCGCCTCGTCGACGGCGACGGGGGGCACGTCCGGGTCCTGCACGAGCACGGGTTCCGCCTCGCCGCCCGCCGCCGGATGTCTCTCCCCTCCCCCGCGAGCTGGCGTGGGAGCGTGGTCGTGTCGGCTGCCGTTGGAACCCCAGGCGTCGTTGCCCATGACGAGTCCTCCCTCAAGGATCGTGTCGGTGTCGCGATGCTAACAGCGCCGCCCTCCGCCCCGTCAATCCGTCGCCCCACCCAAAGCGCTACACCCGTCCGAGGGCGCCACCTGCAGGTGGCGCCCTCGATACCGACCGAGCGCCCTCGATCCCCGGCGGCTGGTTCGGATCGGGCGGGGACCATACCGGGCCACGACCGGCCCGACCCCGACCGGCCGGTCCGTCCCGCCCACCCGACGAACCGCCTGCTGCCGGCCCGATCGCGGAGCCGCTGAAGTGCTGAGGCCGCGAGCGCGTCCCGCGAGGGCGAGGGCGAGGGCGCCATCCTGGTGCCGAGGGCGCCCCGTGTGACTGGCGCCGTCGGACGGGACTAGCCCTCTGGGTTAGGGGAGGGAGCCGGCGAGGGCGTCGGCCGCCCGGATGAGCGCGAGGTGCGTGAGCGCCTGCGGGGTGTTCCCCGCCTGACGCTTCGCGACGGGGTCGTACTCCTCGCTCAGCATCCCGACGTCGTTCGCCACCGCGAGCAGCCTCTCCATGAGCGCCTCGGCGTCGGCACGCCGGCCCGTGCGCGCGTACTGCTCCACGAGCCAGAAGGAGCACGCGAGGAACGGGTTCTCTGTCCCCGGCACCCCGTCGACCCCCGTCTCGGCCCGGTAGCGCAGCACGAAGCCGTCCGGCATGAGCTCGCGCTCGATGCGGTCGACCGTCGCGAGCATCCGCGGGTCGTCGGGCGCGCAGAACCCGACCTGCGGTAGTTGCAGCAGCGCCGCGTCCACCTCGTCCGTGCCGAAGTACTGGGTGAACC
>CAKTZW010000326.1 GCA_934636065.1 uncultured Labedella sp. | reverse complement strand
CGTCGTCGTCCTCGTCTGGGCGAACACGGTGATGCCCGGGGATCGCGCCGCCGCACTCGAGGTCTGGGAGAACGACGCCGTCCGGGTCACGGAGACCGATGCCTCGTTCGTCCTCGAGCCCACGACGCCCGGGCGCGCGGAAGGCCTCGTCTTCGTCCCCGGCGCGCGCGTCGACCCCTTCGCCTACGCCCGCGTCCTGTCCGGCGTCGTCGAGGAGTCCGGGGTCACCGTCGTCATCACGAAGCCCACGCTCCACCTCGCGCTGCTCGACACCCGCCCGCTCTCGGCCTTCACTGCGGCGGCCCCCGGCGTCGACGAGTGGAGCGTCGGCGGTCACTCGCTTGGCGGGGTCAGGGCGTGCGCGATGGCCGCGAGCGACGACAGCGTGCCGGTCGCCGGTCTCGTGCTCTTCGGCAGCTACTGCGCCGACGACCTCTCCGACTCCGGACTCGACGTCCTGAGCGTCTCGGGGACGCAGGACGGTCTCAGCACGCCCGCGGACATCGCGGCGCACGCCGACCTCCTCCCGGCGACGGCGACCCTCGTCGTGCTTCCCGGGGCCAACCACGCCGAGTTCGGCGACTATGGCGCACAGCCGGGAGACGGCACCGCCACGATGCCGCGGGACGAGGCGCGCCGAGCGATCACCGACGCCCTCGTCGCCTTCTTCCCCTGAGCCCGGCGGCGCCGTCGAGGCGGGAGGGGCCGGTGCGGCTCAGCCGGCCGTGACGCCTTCGACGATGCGCGCGCCCGCGACCGCGACGTGCGCGTCGACCAGGATCGGACGGTGGTCGGACGCGCCGGCGGGCAGGGTGCTGACGCCCTCGACGCCCATCCCCCGCGACGTCAGGAAGTCGAAGTGCGTCGAGAGCGACGCCGTGTGCCGGTAGGTGGGCTCGTCGCTCACCGAGACGTCGAAGCCGTCGCGAGCGACGAGTCGCTCGAGGCCCGAACGGAAGAGCGGGTAGTTGAAGTCGCCCACCATGAGGATGGGATCGCCGTCGCCGATCTCCTCGAGCAGCATGTGCGCCGCCGCCACCTGATGGCGCCGGAGCACGTTCGTCGCCGTGAGCGGCGCGGCGTGGAACGACGCGACGGTCGAGCGCTCGCCCGAGCGGCGGTCCACGAGGCGCACCGCGAGGAGACGCTCCGTGCCGGGCAGGAACACGAGGTCGTGCAGCCCGCGCTTCAACCGGAACGCCCGGTGGAAGGTCACGGCGAAGCGCTCGGCCCGGACGTACACGGCGAGTCCGAGCAGTCCCGTCGACGTGGCCGCCGCGAGTTCGAGGCGCCCGATGCGAGCGGGCAGCCTGTCGACGTAGGCCTCCTGCACGCACACGACGTCGACGCCGTGTTCCTCGACGAGCGCCGGGAGCTCCCCGACCGCCTGGTGGTGCCGGAGGTTGTAGCTGAGGATCCGCATTCGACGCCTCTCATCGGGTGGTGCCGTCGCGGCCATCGTACGAGCGGGCGGGCGAGTCGCCTCCCGAGTCCGAGCCCGTTCCCGGGGAATTGCCGGGCGGTTCACTCCCGGTTCATCGGCGCGGAGCGGCGCTCGGATGAGGCGCCCGCAACCCGTCCCCGGGCGCCGGCGACCCGCCTAGGCTCGGTCCATGGTCGAGACACAACAGAACGGCTCGGGCTCGGGCGCCGGGGGACGTTACGTCGAACCCGGCCGCGAGTTCACGCGCGACACGAACTACATCGAGGACCGCATCACGCGCGACGGCCGGGAGGGCTGGCCGGTCGAGGCGGGACGCTATCGCCTCGTGGCCGCGCGGGCGTGCCCGTGGGCGAACCGAGCGGTGATCGTGCGACGGCTGCTCGGGCTCGAGACCGCCATCTCGCTCGGGCTCCCGGGACCGACGCACGACAAGCGGAGCTGGACCTTCGACCTCGACCCCGGCGGGGTCGACCCCGTGCTCGGCATCGAGCGCCTGCAGCAGGCCTTCTTCGCACGCTTCCCCGACTACCCGCGGGGCATCACCGTGCCCGCGATCGTCGACGTGCCGTCCGGCATGGTGGTGACGAACGACTATCCGCAGATCACCCTCGACCTCTCCACCGAGTGGACGGAGTACCACCGGGACGGCGCGCCCGAGCTCTATCCCGAGCGCCTCCGCGACGAGATCGACGACGTCGCCGAGAAGATCTTCCACGACGTCAACAACGGCGTGTACAAGGCCGGCTTCGCCGGCTCGCAGAAGGCGTACGAGCGGGCGTACGACGCGCTCTTCGCCCGGCTCGACTGGCTCGAGGAGCGGCTGGCCACGCGGCGCTACCTCGTCGGCGACACGATCACCGAGGCGGACGTGCGCCTGTTCACGACCCTGGCGCGCTTCGACGCCGTGTACCACGGGCACTTCAAGTGCAACCGGTCGAAGCTCACCGAGATGCCGGTGCTGTGGGCCTACGCGCGTGACCTCTTCCAGACGCCGGGATTCGGCGACACCATCGACTTCGCCCAGATCAAGGCCCACTACTACGTGGTCCACGCGGACATCAACCCGACCGGGATCGTTCCGAAGGGGCCGGACCCGCGCGGCTGGCTCACCGCCCACGGGCGGGAGGCGCTCGGCGGACGGCCCTTCGGCGACGGCACCCCGCCGCCCCCGCCCGCGCCCGGCGAGGACGTACCGCCGCTCGCCGAGAACGACTGAGTTCCGCCGCCCCCCCGGCTGCCGGCCCGTTCCCGGCTACGGCAGCAGCGCGAGCTTCCCGCCGGGGTGCTGCTCGGCGAGGAACGCCATGGCTTCGCCCGCCTCGTCGAGGCGGAACGTCCGCGACACGGGGACGACGAGCTCGATGAGCCGCGACCGCACGCGGTCCCGGAACACGGCGCTCGCCGGGAACCGCCCCATGATGACGCGGTAGCCGTCCTGCTCGGCGCGAGCGAAGTTCGCGATGCTCACGATGCGGCCGCGGTCCGGCACGAGCGCGAGGGAGACGTCGATCGCCTGGTCCGTCCCCACGCAGTCGAGCGCCGCGACGACGGAAGCGTCTCCCGCGAGGTCGCGGACCCGCCGTTCGAGCCCCGGGCCGTAGGCCACCGGCTCGCCGCCGAAGCGCCGGACGGCGTCGCCCGATCGCTCCCCCGCCGTCCCGATGACACGGGCGCCGATCAGGCGCGCCTGCTGGAGCACGCTCACGCCGACGGCCCCCGACGCCCCGTGCACGAGGACGGTGTCCCCCGCGCGCACGCCCGTCACGTCGAGCATCTCCGCAGCGGTCGTTCCCGCGAGCAGCAGGTTCGCCGCTTCCGGGAAGCCCAGCCCGCGCGGCTTGGCGAACACGTCGGCCGCCGGCACGGTGACGCTCGACGAATACCCGCCGCGGATGCGGAACGCGAGGACCTCGTCGCCCACGGCGCCGCCGCCCGACGCGATCTCCGTTCCGGGACCGACGGCCGACAGCACGCCGGCGACCTCGTAGCCCACCCGCACGGGGAGGTCGGCGGGGTCTCCCCCGCCGGCGACGTGCTTGTAGTCCGCCGGGTTCATGCCCGCCGCCCGCACCTCGATGGTCACCTCGCCGGTCCCGGGTGGCGGGACCTCCGTCTCCACGAAGTCGAAGACGTCGAGTCCGCCGTAGTCGCGAGCGATCCAGGAGTGCGCCATGGAGCCCATCCGACTCCTCCCGCTCAGGATGCGGGCTCCGACACGCTGAGCACCGTCTTGATC
>CAKTZW010000325.1 GCA_934636065.1 uncultured Labedella sp. | reverse complement strand
CCCTCGACAGGCTCAGGGACCGGAGGGGGCGCCACCCTCGACAGGCTCAGGGACCGGAGGGGGTCGCCACCCTTCGACAGGCTCAGGGACCGGAGGGCGCGACGGTCGCGCGGGTGATCGCGCGGCAGCTGCGGAGGAACGACGCCGCGACCGTGTCGCGGTCGTCGAGGTACCCCGCGACCATCGCGCCGTCGCGGATGAGCATGAGGTCGTCGGCGACGCCGTCGAGATCGGGCAGATGGAGCGGCTCCACGATCTCCGCGAACGCCGACTTGCACCAGGCCCGGTGCGCGTCGACCGTCTTCCGGACGGCGCTCGTCGCGTCCGGGTACTCCGCCGCCGCGTTGATGAAGGGACATCCGCGGAAGCCGGGCTCGCACGCCATGGTGCCGAGTGCCTCGGAGATGAGCCGGAACGCCGTGTCGGCGTCGCCCGCCGCGTGATCGATCGCCGCCGTGATCCCGTCGCGCTCCTGCTGCGCACGCCGCTCGAGATGCGCGACGACGAGGTCGTCCTTGCTCTTGAAGTGCCGGTAGAACGTGACCTTCGTCGTGCCCGCGCGCTCGATGACCTTGTCGACGCTGACGGCACGGAGACCATCGGCGTAGAACAGCTCGGTCGCCGCGCCGATCAACTGCTCCCGCATCGACACCTTCACGGCCCCGATCATAAGCGCCCTCCATCCGTCTTGCGCATCCTGCGGCCCATCGCTATCGTCGAGCCTTGTAGAGTGACTAGTCATTCTACATGACCGACTCACTCGACAGGCAGGAACCACAGACCCATGACCGACTTCACCACCGACCGGGGGACGACCGCACCGGCCGCCCTCCGCACCCTCTACTTCGCCCGCTTCGGCTTCGCCGTCGTGTGGGCCGTGCTCGTCGCCGTCACGGCGTCGACGCTCAACCCGGCGAGCATCGCGCTCCTCGTGCTCTACCCCGTCGCGGATCTCGTCGCCGCGATCATCGACCACCGCACCTCGCGCGCGACGAGCCCGGCGCCTCTCCTCATCGTCAACATGGCGCTCAGCCTGCTGACCGCCATCGGGCTCGCCGTCGCCGTCGGGTCCGGGATCCCCGCGGTCCTCGTGGTCTGGGGCGTCTGGGCCATCACCGCCGGCGCGGTCCAGCTTCTCGTCGGAATCGCTCGTCGCTCCCTCGGCGGCCAGTGGCCGATGATCCTGAGCGGCGGGATCTCCGTTCTCGCCGGCTCCGGCTTCATCCTCCAGTCCGGCGGCGCCTCGGCCGGACTCGTCAGCCTCGCCGGGTACGCGACCCTCGGCGGGATCTTCTTCCTGGTCTCCGCGATCCGGCTCGGCCGTGCGACGAAGGCGGCGAACCGATGACCGAGTACGACGTCATCGTCATCGGCGCCGGTCCCGTCGGCGAGAACGTCGCGGACCGCGTCGTCCGGGGCGGGCTCACCGCCGCCATCGTCGAATCCGAGCTCGTGGGGGGCGAGTGCTCCTACTGGGCCTGCATGCCCACGAAGGCGCTCCTGCGCGACGCGGCCGCCCTCCGGGCCGCACGCCGGCTGCCCGGCGCGGCCGCCGCGCTCACCGGGCGGCTCGACCCCGCCGCCGTCTTCGCTCGCCGTGACCGCTTCGCGTCGAACTGGCAGGACGACGGACAGGTCGGGTGGCTCGACCAGGTCGGGATCGACCTCGTCAGGGGCCACGGCCGTCTGACGGGACGGAAGACCGTCGCGGTGACCTCCGGCGACGGCGTGACGACCGAGCTCACCGCTCGGCACGCCGTCGTCGTCGCGACCGGCACGAGCGCCGTCGTCCCTCCGATCCCCGGTCTCGCGGACGCGGCCCCGTGGACGAGCCGTGAGGCGGTGTCGACGAACACGGTTCCCGGCCGGCTCGTCATCGTCGGCGGCGGAGTCGTCGGCATGGAGATGGCGACGGCCTTCAGCGCGCTCGGATCCGCCGTGACCGTGGTCGCACGGGATGGCATCCTGCCGAACGTCGAGCCCTACGCGGCCGACCACGTCGTCGCCTCGCTCCGACAGGACGGCGTCGAGATCCTCGTGGGCGACGGCCCGTCGGCCGTCGGTCGCGACGACGACGGCGTCGTGCACGTCTCCTTCGCCGACGGGCGCTCCCTCGAGGCCGACGAAATCCTGATGGCGACGGGTCGACGGCCGAACAGCGCCGACATCGGCATCGACGAGCTGGGCCTGACGCCCGGCGCCTGGCTCACGGTCGATGAGACGCTTCGTGTGCTCGACGCCGACGGTCGGCCGGTCGACGATGGCTGGCTGTACGCCGCCGGCGACGTCAACCACCGCGCGCTCCTGACCCACCAGGGCAAGTACCAGGCGCGCGCCGTCGGCGACGTCATCGTCGCGCGCGCGACCGGCGCGGCGGTCGACGACCGTCCCTGGGGCCGCCACACCCCCACCGCGGACCACAGCGCCGTTCCCCAGGTCATCTTCACCGACCCGGAGATCGCGTCGGTCGGGCACACGGCGGCGAGCGCCGAGCGCGCCGGGCTCCGCGTGCGTGCGGTCGAGTACGACCTCGCGGCCGTCGCCGGCGCCGCGCTCCATGGCGACGACTACGCGGGCCGCGCGAGCATCCTGATCGACGAGGACGCCGACCGCATCGTCGGCTTTACCGCCGTGGGACCGGACGTCGCCGAGCTCCTCCACGCCGCCACCATCGCGATCACCGCCGAGGTGCCGCTCGACCGGCTCTGGCACGCCGTCCCCGCGTACCCGACGGTCAGCGAGGTGTGGCTGCGCCTCCTCGAGACCGCGGGTCTCTGACCACCCCGTCCACTTCCGCACGACCCCACAGAAAAGAGAACATCATGACCACCAAGATCACCTTCATCATCGACAACCCGGCCGACGCCGAGGCGTTCGAGGCCGCCTATCCGGAGATCGGCGCGCTCGCCGATCGGCTCCCCGGCCTCGTCCGGAGCGAGTCCGCGAAGGTGTGGCCGAAGGAGGACGGCACGCCGACCCCGGCGCACCGCACCCTCGACCTCTACTTCGACTCGTACGACGACGCCTCCGCCGCCGTGACCACGCCCGCTGCCGGCGAGCTCATCGGGAAGCTCGTCGCCACCGGCGCGACCTTCACCGGTCTGTTCTCCGCCGTCGAGTAGGCCCCGACCGCCGGCTGAGCCCGGAGGGGACGGGGTGCGCCGCACACGTGCGAGAGGATGCGTCCGGCCTCTCAGTGCGGGTTCGAGCGCGCCTCGTCCGTCGTGAGGGCGGCCGACGGCAGGCAGCCGAGCTCTCCCGGCTGCAGCTTCACGGGAGCGATGTCCTTCCGCTCGGTGACGCCGTCGACGCGGGCGACGAGGACGCACCTGTTCTCGTCGCCGATGGCGACGCCGACGTCCTCGCCGTCGACCTGCACGAGCGGCTCGGCGTTCTCCAGGACGAGATCACTCGAGCTCTCCGGCTCGGCGAAGAGCGCCTCGATCGCGGCGGCGATCGTGTCGGCGTCGCCCGGATCGGTCGGCAGACCGCTCAGGACCTCGATGGCCGCTTCCTCGGCGTTCGACGCCGGTGCGACCTTCGTCTGGACTCCGAACTGCGCGGCGAGGTCAACGGCCGGGATCTCGCCGTCCGACGGGCACCGATACTCGTGGAGGTATCCGTTGTGCTCGAAGTCGCCCTGCGGCCCCCAGAAGTCGAAGTCGACGCGGTAGCAGGCAT
>CAKTZW010000324.1 GCA_934636065.1 uncultured Labedella sp. | reverse complement strand
GAGCTACACCCCGGAGGACTACGAGGACGGGCGCTCCCTCGTCGCACTCGAGGACGATGCCGACTTCATCGGGTGCACCGCGGACCCGCTGCACTACCCGGAGGACTGAGTGGGACTGCTCGATACCGTCATGGCCACCGCGCTCGTCGCGGCGATCCTCATCCCCACGATCGTCGCGGTCGTCTTCGGCGTTCAGTTGCGGCGGATCGGTCGCGACGCCCGGCGCGCTCGACGCCCGGCGTCCGGGCACGCGCCGGAGCACGGGGCCGAGAAGGGCGGGGAGCACGGGGAGAAGGACGAGGAGCACGGGGAGAAGGACGAGGAGCACGGGGAGCACGACGAGGAGGACGGGGAACCACGCTGACGTTCCCGCTACACCGTCGTGGGAACCGATGCCACGGGGTGCGCACCTCGACGGGGCGCGCCTAGCGTCGGGGGATGCAGACGTTCCTGCCGTACGCCGACTTCGAGCAGAGCGCGCGGGCGCTCGACACGAAGCGGCTCGGGAAGCAACGCGTCGAGACCCTGCAGGTGATGCGGGCGCTCACGGTCGAGGACTACGGCTGGCGGCACCACCCCGTCGCGAAGATGTGGCGCGGTCACCGCCCGAGCCTCATGGTCTACCAGGACGCGGTCTGCACCGAATGGGAGCGTCGCGGCTTCGCCGACACGTGCCGGGAGAAGACTCTCGCGGTGCTCCCGCTGCCGTCGCTCCTCGCGCGGCACACGCTCAGCATGCCCATCCTGGACGAACTCCTCGCCTATGAGTCGGGCGAGACGCCCCCACCGCCCTGGCTCGGCCGGGAGGACATCCATGAGAGCCATCGGTCGAACCTGCTCCGCAAGGACCCCGAGTTCTACGGAGAGCTCTTCCCCGACACGCGCCCGGACCTCGACTACGTCTGGCCCGTCCCCCGCGACGCCGCCTGAGCCAGCGGCGACACAGTCGATCGCGAGTTAGAGCAGCACCTCGTCGAGGAAGCCGAGGAAGGCGCGCCAACTACGGCGGTCGGCGATCTCGCGGTACGCCGGTCCCGGCAGGGTGAAGGCGTGCGGCGCCCCGCTGTACACGACGACCTGCCAGTCGAGGTCGTCGCGGGTGCGCAGTTCGTTCTGGAAGGCGACGATCGCTTCATCCGGGACCACGGGGTCGGCGCCGCCGGTGAGCACGAGCAGGGGCGCCGCGATCGCGGCGACGTCGGCCGGGTCGTGCGAGAGGAGACCGCCGTGGAAGGACACGAAGCCGCGCGCCGGCGCGCCCGTGCGGGCGAACTCGAGCGTCGCGGAGCCGCCGAAGCAGTAGCCGATCACGACGATGCTGTCGGCGTCGACGTTCTCGTCGGCGACGGCCGCGTCGAACCCGGCCTGAACGCGGGCGCGGAGCAGCGCCGGGTTCCCGTAGTAGCCGCCGGCCTCTGCGGACGCCCCGGCCACGTCGTCGTCCTCGTAGCGCACGCCGACCCCGTAGACGTCGATCGCGACAGCCGTGTAACCGAGCCGTGCGAGCATGTGCGCCCGCGCCCGCGGGTACTCGCGCAGGCCGGTCCAGTCGTGCACGATCACGATCGTGGGCTTCGGTCCCGGACGGGCGGCGTCGTGGATGACCACGCTCTCGAGTCGGGTGCCCTCATGCTCGTGCCCGATCGTGTACTCGCGGATGTCCGCCCCCTCCGGCAGCGGAACGGAGTCGATGAGGGCACGGTGGGCGTCGGAGAAACCGGTCATGGCGCGCACTCTACCCCTCGACGGTGAACCCGCTACGGCGCCACCGCTCGGGCCATCCGCTCGGCGATCTCCCGGGCCGCCGCAACCAGTTCCGGCGACCCCTCGAGTCGGTACTCGACGCCCGGTGGGATCCACATGAGGCTCGCAAGCATCGCATCGGGCGCGTCCGGAGCGATCGGCCACCGGACGGTGCGCTCATCGATCGCCTCGGCGTCGCCGGCCCACGGACCGAACCACTCGCGCATGGCCGCCTCCGGCATCGAGAGCACCGCGGCAGCCGGCACTGACGTCGTCCCGTCGGGCGCGAACGCCGACGAGATCGCCGCCCGCACGAACGCGGCGGCGTCTGCCTCCGGGAGCGGACGTTCCGCGAAGCTCAGCCGGGTTCCCGTCAACCGCGCGATCCGGTCGACGCGGAAGGTGCGCCAGTCCTCCCGCCGCACGTCCCAGGCGACCAGGTACCACGCCCGCTCCGCCACGACGAGGGACGACGGCTCCGCGACCCGCTCGCTGTCCGTCCCGTCGCGCGCCGTGTAGCGGAAGCGGACGCGTTCCCGGTCGCGGCACGCGAGGGCCAGCTGGCCGAGCATCTCCGGTGAGACCCCGTGGTCCCGTGGGGCGCCCGCCTCGACGAAGCGACCGAGGGCGTTCACCCGCTCCCGCACCGTGGGCGGGAGGACCTGCTCGAACTTCGCGAGCGCCGCGAGCGTCGTGTGCTCGCCGTCGATGAGACCGCGGGTGGCCGCGACGCGGAGCCCGACCGCGACGGCGACGGCCTCGTCGTCGGAGAGGAGCAGGGGTGGAAGCCTCTCCCCCGCTTCGAGGCGGTAGCCGCCCGCCGCACCCCGTTCCGCCACGATCGCGTAGCCGAGCTCGCGCAACCGATCGACGTCGCGGCGCAGCGTGCGCGGGGTCACCTCGAGCCGGCGGGCGAGCTCGGGACCCGGCCAGCGCCGATGCGTCTGCAGGAGTGAGAGCAGCGCGAGGACGCGATTCGTGGTGTCGGCCATACGTCGATTCTTCCGCTGAATGCGGACCGAAACAGTCCTGATTGCGCCGTAGCGTCGCACGCATCGGATGAGGAACCGGGACAGGAACCTCGACTCGAACAGGCAAACAGACGAACAGACAAGGAAGAGAGCGACGACATGGACTGGAAACTGGAACTCATCGCCGTACCCGTCTCCGACATCGACCGCGCCAAGGCGTTCTACGTGGATCAGGTGGGCTTCGTCGCCGACCACGACCACACCGTGAGCGAGGAGCTCCGGTTCGTGCAGCTCACGCCCCCGGGATCGGCGTGCTCGATCGTGCTCGACCTCACCATGACCGAGATGGCGCCGGGCAGCGTGAAGGGGCTGCAGGTCGTCGTCGAGTCGGCGGACGAGGCCCGCCGACACCTGCTCGCCAACGGCGTCGACGCGTCGGAGATCGTCGACATGGAGTGGGGTCGCTTCGTCTACTTCTCCGACCCGGACGGCAACGCCTGGTCCGCGCAGGAGCTGCCCGACTGGACCGCCTGAGCCGGCCGCCGGCCCGCGGCACGCGTGGACCTCCGGCCGTGCGAGCTGTGCGGCCCCCTCAGACCCCGCAGTCCGCACGGTCGGAGGCCGTGCCCCCGCTGCTCGAGGGCGTCGGCACCGCCGGGGCCATCGACCCGCTGCGTCGGGTCGGGCCGGACAACCCGAATGTCCGGTCCGATCCGACGCCCGCGAGGACGGCCACGCCGACGATGCCGACGATCGTGATGGGCGCCGGGACGACGCCCACGGTCCGGGTCCCGCTGGGGTCTCCACGTTAGGCACGACCGGCGCCGATCTCACCGCTGACTCCCCGTTTCCGGTAGTCGGTCGGTGATTTTCCCGTGGTCGGGCGGGGCGCGCGGCGCCTCGAGGGGGAGACGCGCCTGTCGCGCGGCGCGCGCAAGATCCTGCGGCGTCGCGGGGTCCTCCGGATGAGCGTC
>CAKTZW010000323.1 GCA_934636065.1 uncultured Labedella sp. | reverse complement strand
GTCTCGTAGAGGGTCTCGTACACCGCCTTGTCGAGCTCGAAGGCGTCGAGCACGTCGCGGTTCCGTTCGAGGTCGACGCCGGACCGGCGGCTGTAGCCGTCGGCGAACGCCCGGCGTCCCGCGGACGCCCATTCGCTCGCCGCGGCGGCTTCCGCCCCGCCGTCCTGACCGAGCGATCCGGCGACGTAGTCGAACGAGCGCAGCATGCCGGCGACGTCCCGGAGCGCCATGTCCGGGCGCGTCCGCTCGGACATGGTCCGGAGCGGCTCGCCCTCGAAGTCGATGACGATCCAGCCGCGGGCGTCGGTCCACAGCACCTGGCCGAGGTGGAGGTCGCCGTGGATCCGCTGGAGCGGCGGCCATTCGGCCCGGGCCGCGCGGTCGTAGACGGTCTCGATGGCCGATCGGTGCGCGGCGAGCGCGGGCACCTCGGCGATCGCCGTGTCGAGGCGCGCCCGCATGACGGACAGCGCCTCGTCGATGGCGGCGGGCGACGTCTCGACGGTCGGGAACGCGGACGCGAGCGTCTCGTGCACCTCCGCGACGGCCTCTCCGAGCGCCGATGCCCGCGTCGCGAAGTCCTCGCCGGCGGCCGCCGCGCGCAGCGCCACCCGCCACGCATCCTCCGAGCCGGGCAGGAACTCCTGCACCGCGGCGAGGTGCCCCACGGCGACGCCGTCGCCGCGACCGGAGTCGGGCCACGATCCCGTGAGCACGCCGAAGGAACGGGGCACCCGGTCCGATCCCGCCGCGCTGATGCCCGTCTGCAGCGTCACGTCGGGGTTCTCGCCGTGGTGGACGAGCCGGAAGACCTTCGCGATCACCTGCGGGAGGGGTCCCCCCTCGACGTCGACCACGATCGAGGTGTTCGACTGCTCGCCCGAGAAGACACGGGACGTCGCCGGGGTCCCGGGGTCGGAACCCGGCTCGCCGATCGCGCTCGCGTCGAGCCCGTCGAGCCGGCCGCCGTCGGCGATGGTGCGGACGAGCAGCTGCACGTAGGCGGGGTCGTGTGGAGCGTCGTAGAGCAGCCGGCCGTCGATCTCGCCGATGAGCGCGGCCTCCGCTCCGGCGAGGGGCTCGGAGCGGAACGAGACGGGCACCTGGTAGAGGAGCGGTTCCGTCCCGGCCTCGTCGAGAAGCAGGAAGACCGTCACGCACACGTCGGAGACGCCGGCCGAGAGGTCGGCGACGACCCGCAGTGCCGGCTCGAGGCCCTTCGCCTGGTACCAGCGCTGGCGCGCCATCCATTCCGCGATGACAGGGAGTACGGCGCTCATGTCCGCGACTGTAATCGGTGACGGGCCCGCCGCGTCAGGGGTCGCTTTCGAACGCCCGTCGTGGCAAAGGAGACTCAGCGCAAGCAGCCGACCGACGCGAGCGCCGCGCGCACGAGACTGCCACGGCCACCCTCCATCTCGGCGGACACGGCGTCCGAAGCCGCCTCCTCCGGCGTCATCCAGGTGACCTCGAGGGCGTCCTGCCGGGGTTCGCACGTGCCCGTGACGGGGACGACGTAGGCGAGCGAGACGGCGTGCTGCCGATCGTCCGTGTAGAGGGACACGCCGGGCATGGGGAAGTACTCGGCGACCTGGAACGGCACGGGGGCCGCGGGCAACTGAGGGAACGCCATGGGACCGAGGTCCTTCTCGAGGTGCCGGAAGAGCGCCTCACGCAGCGTCTCGCCGTAGAGCACGCGGCCCGAGACGAGGGTCCTCGTCATCTGCCCCGTGGGCGTCGCGCGCAGGAGGACGCCGATCTCGGTGACGACACCGAGACCGTCGACCCGCACGGGGACGGCCTCGACGTAGAGCAGCGGGAGGCGCTGCCGGACCTCGGCGAGCTCGACGTCGCTCAGCCACCCCGGGTTGACGGACTGTCGCGGCGGGTCGGCCGGCTCCTCGGGGACGTCGGGATCGGGGTCGGGTGTGCGAACGGCCATCACCCCATTGTGCCGTGCGGCGGACCCGCGCGGGTGCCCCCTCCGCGTACGTCGACCGACCCGTTGCCGCCCGTCGACGTCGGATGCGGTGATTACGCTGGTCGGGAGGGGCGCGGACGGCGCCCCGATCGGCGGGAGGACCATTGTGAGCGCTGTCGTGATCGACGACGAGGCCGTCCTCTGGTCGGCGGGCGAGCGCGACCGCATCGACCGTCCGCTCCTCGTCCTCCTGCACGGGTACGGGTCGAGCGAGAGCGACCTCTTCCAGCTCGGCACGGGGCTCCCCCTCGCTCCGGTGATCGCCTCGTTGCGCGCCCCCCTGCCCGCCCCGTGGCCGCTCATGGGCTGGTCCTGGTATCCGCTCGACACCCCCGGAGCGCCCGACGTCGCCGGGGTCGACGCGGCTGTGGCCGCGGTGCTCGACTGGATCGACCGCCTCGAGGTCGCCCCGACGTCGATCGGGCTGCTGGGGTTCTCGCAGGGCGGGTCGCTCGCGCTGCAGCTGCTCCGCGCCGCTCCCGAACGGTTCCGCTACGCCGTGACGCTCGCCGGCTTCATCCCGACGGCGGAGCACGCCGGCGACGAGGCGCTCGCGCTCGCCGCGCCTCCGGTCTTCTGGGGGCGCGGCACTCTCGACACCGTCATCCCGACTGAGGCGGTGCAGCGCACGACCGATTGGCTGCCCCGGCACTCCGCTCTCACGGGACGGATCTACGAGGGCCTCGCTCACGCCGTCTCGCCGCAGGAGCTCACGGACGTGTCGGCGTTCATCTCGCGTCAGCTCTGAGTCCATCTCACAGGTCCGGCCGCCCGCGCGGTCAGAGCCCCCTCTGCTCGTCGATCTCCCTACACGAGGACGCGGCGGACGGCGACGGGCGCACCGGTGTCGGTGGTGTGTGTTTGCATGATCCGGTGAGCGACGTCCTCGACCGGTTCTCCCCCGCCACTCGCGAGTGGTTCCAGGGGGCGTTCGACGCGCCGACGCGCGCGCAGGCCGGCGCGTGGGACGCGATCTCCCGCGGCTCGCACGCCCTCGTCGTCGCGCCCACGGGATCGGGCAAGACCCTGTCGGCGTTCCTGTGGTCGATCGATCGGCTGATCTCGGGCGACGGAGGTGGCGCCGCGACCGCCACCACGGCCGAGGCGGAGGCGCCCGGTACCCGGGTCCTCTACATCTCGCCGCTCAAGGCGCTCGGCGTCGACGTCGAGCGCAACCTCCGCTCGCCGCTCGTGGGAGTGACGCAGACGGCGAAGCGCCTCGGCCTCGACGTGCCGGACGTGCGGGTCGGCGTCCGCTCGGGCGACACGCCTCCGGCCGAACGCCGCGCCCTCCTCAAGAGCCCGCCGGACATCCTCATCACGACGCCGGAGTCGCTCTTCCTCCTGCTCACCTCGGCGGCGCGGGAGACGCTGCGCGACGTCTCGACGGTCATCGTCGACGAAGTGCACGCGCTCGCGGGCACGAAGCGCGGCGCTCACCTCGCGGTCTCGCTCGAGCGGCTCGACGATCTGCTCGAGAAGCCGGCGCAGCGCATCGGCCTCTCCGCCACGGTGCGCCCACACGAGGAGGTCGCGCGGTTCCTGTGCGGCCGCGCACCGGTCGAGATCGTCGCCCCGCACGCCGACAAGAGGTTCGATCTCACGGTCGTGGTCCCGGTCGACGACATGACGGACCCGGGCGCCGGCGATCCGGCCCTGGTCGAGCGCCTGGGCGCCGAGCGTGGCCGAGACCTGCGAGCGCGAGACCTCGGTC
>CAKTZW010000322.1 GCA_934636065.1 uncultured Labedella sp. | reverse complement strand
GCCCCGCGCACCTGATCGCCGGGTTGCGCTACGAGTGGACCAAGGTCGATTCCTCGGCGCTGGTGCCGATCC
Source organism: uncultured Labedella sp. (assembly GCA_934636065.1). Taxonomy (GTDB): domain Bacteria; phylum Actinomycetota; class Actinomycetes; order Actinomycetales; family Microbacteriaceae; genus Labedella. The sequence continues at coordinate 3,627 of CAKTZW010000322.1, read as the reverse complement.
CGACCCCCGGCATACTGGCGATGATCGCATACCGCGGATCAGACTGGACGATCCAGGTGATGTGCTCGGCGATGTCTTCACGTTGCTGCTGCAACAGTTGGAGCTGCGCAGCTAGTCGCACCAGCACTGACCCCGAACCACAGGTGCCAGGCACGATGACGAACTGCTCGTTCAGCGCCAGCTCGATGTCATCGGCCATCTGGCTCCCAATACGTGGTGCGCGGACGAGGAGCCTCGACTCGATTCGCTCTTGGCCCGCGGCGCGAAGCGCTTCCGGTGACGCATAGTCCTGAATAAGGTCGAGCATCGCCGGGTGCGCCAGCCGCGGCCCAATCGCACGTTCGAGTGCCGCATGAATCTTGGCCAGCAGCGCGCGGTAGCGGTTGCTCGCCCCGTCGATCTGGGTAACCAGGTCGTCGTCGAACGCGCACAGCACGCGAAGCTCCGCAACGCTTTCCTCGTCGCCGGTGATCGTGCGGAGCGCGTGCGGCAGCGACCTGGCGGCGTGAGCGATGACGAGCGCGTCCCGTTGATCCGACTTGGACTGACCGACATGAAGATCCGCGATCCGTCGCACCGCGATGCCGGGGAGGTAGCCGACGTGGACACCCTCTGAACGCGCGACCGCTACCGGAAACGCACCGATGTCAGACGGCTGGTCGACGACGAGCAGAACGGTGCGCCACTGCCGGAGCGATGAGATTACCTCACGCATCTCGGTCTCATCGTTCGGCAATCGCTGATTAATCAGGATCTCGCCGGCGCGGCCGAGCGCAACGGCGTGGTGAAAGCTCTTGCCCACGTCGATGCCGAGGTAAACATCGGGCTCATCGATAAGCTCCGCCACTTCCTGCCTCGCTTGCGAGAGAAGGAGCACTGCACGACCCACTACGCCCGGTGACAACACACCGCATAGATCACGAATATCGACAGGGCAAAAAGATCATGCCGGGCGTAGGAGCCCTGGCCTCCGCGACGACCGCGAAGGTGGGAACACGGTACCTCCGCACGCATTGCCGTACAACAGTGGTGCCGGGAGCGATCACTCACCCGCTCGCGAGCTGTCTCGCGGGGCTCTCTAGCGGCGCGATTCGACGTTTACGAATAGCGGAGGGTACGCACGGTCGCCGTCCGCGCGCAGAAAGTGCCGCCAACCGACTCCAGCCCAGAAGTCGTCCGCACCCTCAGAGAACGCGAATAGAGCGTCGTCTCGATACCGCCGCTCAAGCAATCGGACTGCCCTCGTTCCGATGCCACGACCTCGCTGATTTGCACGAACCTCGATGCACACCACTTCGACCAGTTCGCGGGGTGCTGACAGATCGACGTACTCCGCATACAGCGGCGTCCGCGTGTGAACCTCTGCGCGCGCGACCTCCTCTTCGCCGTCGACGAAGCTGACCAGCTCCACGTTTGGATTTGATCCCGCTGCGCCAGCTCGGTCGCGCCACCAGTGGGTCGTGAAGCCGTTCACCCTCTGATCGAACGGCTTAACGTAGTCACGCGTCTGCTCGAGCGCTCTCAAGACGATCACTCGGGTCCTCCTCCGTCGGGCGCCGTGCGGGTGCGGGTTCCGTCAGCGCCGAGCCGATCGTAGCGATGAACGCGCAAGATGACGCGTCGTCGGGCTACCTGACGCCGGTCAACTCCGTCTCGCCCTCGCGCTTCTGGATCAGCTCGAAGACATTGTCGACGTACGCCTCCTTGACGCGATGCTTGACGCCCTTGCGCATCTCAGTCAGGAGCTTCGTGATCGATTCCGCGTGATGGAACGTACCGCCGGCCGCGAAGTAGGCGCGGAGCCATGAGTCGAGATCCGCCGGGTAGCCGTTCGCCTGGAAAGCGCGCACGAGCTGAACGACAGCGTCCTTGCCGCGCCCGTTGTACTCCTCGTCGACGATCATGCGGGCGGCTTCGAGCATGAGCGGATCCGGGGGAGTGGCGCTCGCGCCCGTGATGAGCTCGGTGGCCCCATGCGCGTCGAGCCAGGTCTTGATGACCTCGCGCTCGGACCAGATCATGACGAAAACGCGGCAGAGCCGGCCGCGGGTAATGGCGTCGCCCAGGACTTCGAGGTCTTGCTGCTTGTAGGGATGAAGAACGACGATGGCGTGATCCAAAGTCTTGTCTTGCTCGATGATCTGCGCGAGGTCGGTCATGTTGAAGACGAGTCGCTCGGTTCCGGGCGGCGCGATGAACTCTGCCGCCTCAACGTCTGCTCCTCGACCGTTAGGAGTGAACTTCTTCGTGTCCGTGACAGCGAAGAGATACGGCGGTGTGCCGAGCCACTCTCGGATGAGTGCGCTGTTCGGCACCATGGCGGTGCCCTGCTGCGCCCAGTCGGCGCGGATCATGTAGGCGAGGTCTCCCATGAAGACAACAGTGGCAGGAGGGTCCGACATCGCTCCCGCTCGCTGCAACAGGTTCGTGATTCCCTGAGGCGTGCGAGGAGGCGTCGGGGCGGTGTGCTTGTGCGCCCGAGCATAGGGCGACGCCCGTGCCGTGTAACGTCGCGTCCGCGTCGCCTCGCACCTGCCACGATGAACTCATGGTTGTGCGGGGAGAGCGAAACAGGGCGATCGTGGCAGAGGCCAGAGCCAGGATGGCTCGAGGAGAGCCGGCCTTCGATGAGCCGTTCGATGACCCGGACGCGCCGCCGTTCAGATGGACCGGCGATCGGATCGCTTTCGCCTTGATCGCGGGGACCATTCTCTTTGGCGGGGCCCTGTTCGGGATCTTCATCGTCCTTTACTCCGTCGCCGTGAACCTCCCTCCCGGCGTCTCGATCGCCATCGGCATCGGCCTGGTCGTCGCCGTGGGAGCCACGGGATTGATCCTCCGCGGGTGCGGCGAGATAGCAAGGGACGCGGACAACGGCAAGCGTCTGAAGGCGACCGGCTACTTCTTCGGTGCGGCTGCGTACGCCGTGGTGGCCGTGGTCGGCCTGGCGAACGGGTTCGCTCAACTCGCGGGCTAAGCCACGTTAATCGGCGGGCGGTGCGCGGCGAGAAGTCTTGCCTCGAGCGCAGCCGCGTCGTCTCGCGTGTCCGAAGTCATCCAGGCGAGCTCGCAGCCGCGGACCCATCTGTTGACGACAGCCACCTGTTCGCCAGTCATCACAGTCGGGCGGCGGCGCGTGTACTCGCGGGCGAGACCCAGCTCGCGGACCGCGACCCAGGACCGTAGGGTACTCCGGCTGAGGTCGAGCGAAGTTCCCAGATGCGTGCCGAGGCGCGACCGGAGATCCGACGCCTTGCCGATGTAGACGCACTCCCCGTCTCGGAACCACGCGTAAACGCCCGGACGCTCAGGAACGTCGCTCCGCTGTACGTCCGTCGCGAGGCGGCGGGGCTTCGCGAGAAGGTCACTCCACTCGGGCGTGTCCGGACCAGTGGCTGCCCCAGTGCTGCTCATGCCCCAAACGTAGGGGCGATCGCCACCGCGGCTCAGACGAACTCGATGTCTTCCTGCATCAGGTCCCACACGCGCTGTCGTTCGGCGGCGAAGTCGACCGCCCGCCCCGCAGCGGTCTCCGCGACGCGCTCGAGCGGCCAGGCGGTGAGCGTTCCGTAGCGCGCCGAATAGATGGCAAGGCTCCGAATCTCGCACGCGTCCGAGTAGTCCAGG
>CAKTZW010000321.1 GCA_934636065.1 uncultured Labedella sp. | reverse complement strand
CCTCGGAGAGGTCGGTCGCGGTCGCCTGGAACTCGTCCCACGTCCAGTCGCCCTCCGGCAGCGACACGCCCGCCTCCTCGAAGAGGCCGGCGTTCGCCCAGATCCCGATCGTGTCGAAGTCCTTCGGGACGCCGTAGGAGACGTCGTCGATCGTGTAGAGGTCGACGAGGGCCTCCGGGTAGTTCGCCGGGTCGATGTCGCCGGCCTCGACGGCTCCCGTGATCGGCTCGAGCTGGTCGTTCGACGCGTACAGCCCGATGTTCGGTCCGTTCATCCAGAACAGGTCTGGCAGCGTGTCGCTCGACGCCTGCGTCTGGAGCTTGGTCCAGTACTCCGCGAAGGGGGTGACGTTCACGGTCACGTCGATGTTCGGGTACTGCTCGTTGAACGCCGCGATGTTCTCCTCGATCGCGGGGACCTGGAACTGGTCCCAGACGCCGTAGGTGATCGAGGCCGAGAGATCGGACTCCGGCGCGGCGTACGCGGCCGATCCGCCGGAGCCACCGCCGTCGGCCGGTGCGCACGCGCTGAGCGTCAGGGCGAGGCCGGCGAGCGCGGCGACGGAGGCGCTGCGACGTCGCGGGGAGGGGGAAGTCGAACTCATCGGGGGGTCCTTCCGGTGGAGACGGTGTCAGGGTGCGAGGAGGAGGTGCGGGAGGAGAGGTCGGTGAAGTGGGCGAGCACGCGCGGGTCGATCGGCGGGACGTCGAGGGGCCGTGAGCCGTCGCGCAGGGACGCGGCGGCGAGGGCGCCGGCCGCCACGGCGTTGCGGGCCGCTATCGGCGAGACGACGGTCGGTGCGCCGTCCAGGACGTGGTCGAGGAACTCGGTCATCGTGGCGAGGTCGGCGTCGTCGTGGCCGCTCTCGACGCCCTCGATCGGGTACTCGCGGTCCCCCGCCTCCTGCCACTCGTGCCGCCGGTTCCAGACCTTGACCGTGCCGCCGGCGGTGTCGCCCAGGTTCTCGAGCCGACCCTCCGTGCCGATGACGGTGTAGTTGCGCCAGTAGTCCGGCGTGAAGTGGCACTGCTCATAGCTCGCGAGGACGCCGTTGTCGAGAGTCATGAGCATCATCGAGACGTCCTCGACGTCGACGACGGGATTGAGACCCGTCTGCGTGGCCGGCGGCCAGTTGTCGAGGGAGAACCAGTCGGGCATCGACTCGCCGGACCGGTCGCGCCGGTCCTCGATCGTGCCGTAGACCATGAGGTCGCCCATGCCCACGACGCGACGCGTGTAGCCGGAGGCCAGGTAGTGCACGACGTCGATGTCGTGGCTCGCCTTCTGTAGCAGCAGGGTGTTCGTGCGGGCGCGATCGGCGTGCCAGTCCTTGAAGTAGTAATCGCCGCCGTTGCCGACGAAGTGCCGCACCCAGACGGCCTTGACCTCGCCGATCTCGCCGCGCTCGATGATGGAGCGCATGACGCGGACGACGGCGGCGTGCCGGAAGTTGTGCCCGACATACAGGGGGGTGCCCGAAGCGGCCGCCGCGGCGAGGACCCGGTCGGCTCCCTCGACCGTGATCGCGAGCGGCTTCTCGAGGTAGACGGCGATGCCCGCCTCGAGGAGGGAGACGGCGATCGCCTCGTGGGTGTCGTCGGGCGTGAGCACGATCGCGGCGTCGACGATGCGCGCGGCGATGAGGTCGTCGACGCTCGCGAACGTCGCGGCGTCAGGGTGCGCGGCCAGGCCGCGCGCGATTCCGGCCGGGGTCGGGTCGACGACGGCGGTGACGCGCGCGCCCGGACGCGCCACGGCGACATGCTCCGAGATGGGGGCGCGTGCTCCGAAGCCGACGACGCCCACCCGGAGGCCGGAGTCGGGTCGATCGTCGGCCGTCACGAGAGGGGTCGCTTCGTTGCGCATGCCGCCATCCTCGCGCATTTGCACGAAAATGTCACTAATGGGTCCGAATTGAGCATGTTCAGACACTAGCCGCGCACGACGACTCCGTCGCATTCCGCGCGGCATTGTTTACGACGCCGTAACACGAGCTCGCGCGCATCGCGGACCACTCGGCGAGCGGAGAGGTCGGCGCGACGCCGCCGTCGGCGATCGGACCGCGGACCCCCGCTCGCACTCCCCGCGGGTCAGGCGATCGCGACGGGTCAGGCGCTCGCGACGGGTCAGGCGCTCGCCACGACCAGCTCGACGCCCGCCGCGACGAGCTCGGCGGAGAACTCGGACGAGACGGGCTGGTCGGTCACGAGCACGTCGATCCGCGCGAGAGGGCAGATCCGGGCGAACGTCGATCGGCCGAGCTTCGTCGCGTCCGCGACGATCACGACCCGGCGGGCGACCGCTGCGATCTCGCGGCTCGCGTCCGCCTCCCCCTCGTGCATCGTCGTCGCACCGAAGTCGGCGCTCAGGCCGTCGACGCCGAGCACGGCCGTGTCGATGGTGAAGTCGCGGAGGGACGCCGCGACGAGCGGGCCGACGAGCTCGTACGACTGACGGCGCGGGACGCCCCCGGTGACCACGATCTTGACGTGCTCGCGGACCGACAACTCGTACGCGATGTTGAGAGCGTTGGTGACGATCGTCACGCCCGGAGCTCCCCCGACCGACCGCAGCCGCTCGCTCCGGCCCAGTTCCCGCGCAACCTCGGTCGTCGTCGTGCCACCGTTGAGCCCGACAGAGTCGCCGGGCCCGACGAGGGCGGCGGCGGCGCGCGCGATCGCGACCTTCGCCTCGGCCTGCCGTGCGATCTTGTACTGGAGGGGAAGCTCGTAGCCGGAGCCGAGAGCCGACGCACCCCCGTGGGTCCGCGTGACGAGCCGCTGTTCGGCGAGGGTGTTCAGGTCGCGGCGCACGGTCGCCGTCGAGACGCTCAGCGCGTCGCTGATGTCGCCGATCGACACGCTGCCGCGCTCGCTCACCATCTCGAGCATCCGGTTGAGGCGCTGCTGCTGCGTCATCGTGCCGACCGTCCTTCCATCGGCCCTCATCTTCTCACGGGATCGCTTGCATCCGTTGATTGATTCTGCTCAAATACGAGCAGAACAATCAGAGCTGATCGTATTTCGATCACGGTCACTCCTCGCGGAAAGAAACAGATGCCATCCTCATTCGTCGACGCGGAAATCGCCTCGCAGCCCTCGACCTGGCGCCTGGCCGCCGATCTCGCGCCCGACGCGGCCACGGCCCTCCCCCGCCCCGGCGAGCGCGTCGCGGTCGTCGGGTGCGGCACGAGCTGGTTCATCGCCATGTCCTACGCCGTGCTCCGCGAGAACGCCGGCCACGGCGTGACCGACGCCTTCGCCGGCAGCGAGTTCCCCCTCGGGCGCCGCTACGACCGCGTCGTCGCGCTCACCCGCTCCGGCACCACGACCGAGATCCTGCAGCTGCTCGACGCCACCGACCTGCCCACCCTCGCCATCGTCGGCGACGACAGCCAGCCGGCGTCCGCCCTGGCCGACGCGAGCATAGCGCTGCCCTTTGCCGACGAGCAGTCAGTGGTACAGACCCGCTTCGCCACCTCGACCCTCGCGCTGCTGCGCGCTTCGCTCGGCGAAGACCTCTCCCACGCCATCGACGATGCGCGCGCCGCCGTGGAGTTCGACGTCTCGCGCTGGGTACCGAGCGAGCAGATCACCTTCCTCGGCCGCGGCTGGACCGTGGGCCTCGCGCAGGAGGCCGCACTGAAGACCCGCGAGGCCGCCCAGTTCTGGTCCGAGGCCTACCCCGCGATGGACTACCGC
>CAKTZW010000320.1 GCA_934636065.1 uncultured Labedella sp. | reverse complement strand
ACCCAGGCGGGGAAGCTCTGCATGGCCTCAGCCTACGCACGCGCCGCGGCCCACACGCCCCGGCTCGCGCGTGGCCATCTGTGCCGTCAGGTGACGTCCCGTCTCCAGGTCGTGAGGGCGCCGATGACCGTGAGGACGGCCGCGATGGCGGCGAGGACGAGTGCCCCGGCCCACCAGTCGAGCTGCTCCTGTCCCGTCGTCATGATCCCGTAGATGCTCGAGCCGACGAGGGCGTCACTCGCCGCTCCGGGGAGGAAGCGCACGATGTCGCCGATCCAGTCCGCCAGGCCGCCGACGGAACGCAGAACGGGTTCGACGAACTGGGTGAACACGAGCACGATGACGATGACGGTCACCTGATTCGTCACGACCGAGCCGAGGCCGATGCCGACCGCCGCCCACAGCGCCATCGCGAGCACGATCCGCGCGAACATCGCCCACGTGTCGCTCGACCCGAGTTCCGTGTCGAGATCGAACAGCGCGAGTGCGCCCGCGCCGCCGCCGACGGAGGCGACGAGCCCGATCACGCCGAAGAGGGCGCCGAAGAGCAGGAGCACGGTGAGCTTCGCGGCGAGCACGACGCCGCGGCGCGGTGTGGCGAGGAAGGTCGGGGTCAGTGTCTGGTGGCGCACCTCGCCGGTGACCGCGAGCGCGCCGAGCAGCACGGGGAAGACGTACCCGATCGAGCTCGCGAACGAATAGAGCAACGGCGCGAGCCCCTCCGTCGGGACGACCCCCGCGGTGCTGCTCGGGAGGGAGCCGCTCGATCCGGCGCCGAAGAGCGCCCCCAGGCCGCCAGCCGTGGAGAGGATGTAGACGAAGAGGAGGAGCGCGAGAATCCACCACATCCGCGTGCTCGTCACCTTGGCCGTCTCGGCGCGGATGGTGCGTAGGAACGTGCTCATCGGTCCCCTCCCACGAGGTGGAGGAACGTGTCCTCGAGTCCGGAGGCCTGACGGTGGAGGGCACTCAACGGGATCCCGGCCTCGAAGGCCGTGCGGCCGACGTCCTCGGCCTCGACACCCGCGACGACGAGGCCCGATCGTGCCGGGGTGACGCTGTACCCGGCGGCCGCGAGCGCCGCCCCGAGCGCGGACCGGTCGGGCGCGTCCACGAGGACGCTCACGCTGTCCCCCGCCGAGAGGCTCGCGAGGGTGCCGGCGTGCACGAGCTCGCCGCGCGAGATGATGACGACGTCGTCGACGCTCTGCTGCACCTCGCTGAGGAGGTGGGAGGAGACGAGCACGGTGCGGCCCTCCGCCGCGAGAGCGCGCAGGAGGGATCGGATCCACTTGATGCCCTCGGGGTCGAGGCCGTTGATCGGCTCGTCGAGCACCAGCACGCCCGGGTCCCCGAGCAGCGCGAAGGCGAGACCGAGGCGCTGCCGCATGCCGAGGGAGTAGCCGCCGACCCGTCGGTCCGCGAACTCCCCGAGACCGACGAGCTGCAGCACCTCCTCGACGCGGTCCCGGGCGAGGCCCGACGCCGTCGCGGCGATGCGGAGGTGGCTCCGCGCCGATCGCCCCGGGTGGAAGCTCGCCGCCTCGAGTGCGGCGCCGACGGTGCGCAGCGGTGACGGGAGCTCCGCGTACGGGACGCCACCGAACGTCGCGCGTCCCTCGCTGGGGCGGACGAGGCCGAGCAGCATCCGCAGGGTCGTCGTCTTCCCGGCCCCGTTCGGTCCGAGGAATCCCGTGACGCGGCCCGGCTGCACCTGGAAGCTCAGGGCGTTCACGGCGGCGACGGCGCCGAAGCGCTTGGTCACGGCCTCGACATCGATGGTGCGCACGTCCGTCATCGGCCGCCTCCTCGTACCGGGCTCGTCGGGGGCCCGGGAAGTCGTGGCACCAGTCTGCCGGGTCCGCGGGTGCTGGCGCGTCCTCCATAGGGGGGATAACGGTCGGGTGCCGGTGGGCGCGTCGCTCCTGCTCGTCCGGCGACGATCGGCGAGCGACCGTCGCAGCGCCCGCGACTGAGGGGCAGCGGAGTCGGGCACTACCGTGGGAGGACCATGTCCGAGAAGCAGCCGCGCAGACTCCGGAAGGATGCCGCCGAGAACGCGGAGCGCATCCTGGCCGCGGCGCTCCGCACGGGACTCGCGGAGGGCAAGGCCGTGCCGATCGCGGAGCTCGCGAAAGCAGCCGGCGTCGGGACGGGGACGATCTACCGTCGGTATCCGACCCGCGAGGACCTGCTCGAGGCGATGGCGGTGCGCGCCTACAGGCTCATCCTCGCCGAGGCGGAGGACGCCCGCGACAACGGTGAGACGGGGCTCGACGCGATCAGCCGGTTCCTCCATCAGACGTTCGCGCATCGCGATGAACTCGTCCTCCCGCTCCACGGCGCACCGATGACCATGGCATCGGAGTCGGCGGCCCTGCGCGGTCGCATGCGCGAGGTGATGACGGCGATCGTCGACCGCGGCCACCGGGACGGCACGCTGCGGCCGGAGGTGAACGCGGGAACCGTGGTGCGCTTCGGTGCGATGCTCGCGCACCCGATGTCGAACGTGCCCGACTGGGAGCGCGCGGCCGCGGAGCAACGCGCCGTGTTCCTCCGCGGCATCGCGACGGATCCGGACTAGCCGTTCGTTCCCTCGGCCGTCAATCGCTGCTGCGGGCGGCGAGCCACGAGGACAGGTCGTGCGCGTCCGGCGCGAGGCGACGGGTCGCGTCGATGTCCGCCTCGTAGGCGGGCAGCTCCGCGAACCAGCGGAACATCGCGCGCAGGTCCTCGTCGTCGCCGAGGACGTCGAGCGGGACCTCCTCGAACCGGACCGGTCGGCCGAGCGCCGTTGCGGCGCGATCGGCGGCATCCGCGAGGGTCAGCTCGTCGCCCGCGATCTCGATCGCGTCTTCGTCGATGGCCTCCGGATCGAGCACGAGCCGCGCCGCGACGGTTCCGACGTCGCGCACCGCGACCATCTGGAGGGGCACGTCCGCTGGCAACGGCAGCCGGACGACGACATCCCCGTCCTCGCCCGGTGCCAGTTGCGGGTGGAGGTTCTCCATGAAGAACGCCGGCCGCAGGACTGTCGTCGGGACCAGTTCGCCGAGTCGCTCCTCGACCCGTCGTTTGCTCTCGAAGTGCGGGATGCCCGTGTTCCGTTCGGCGCCTCCGACGGAGGAGTAGACGACGCGCGGGACACCGGCACGAGCGGCGGCCTCGGCGACCGCGACACCACGACGGACCTCGCCGTCCACTCCGTCGGGCCCCTCGAACGTCGTCATGAAGAAGAGCGCGGCGACCCCGCCGAGCGCCCGGACGAGCGAGTCGACGTCCTCCTGATCGGCCGCCACCACCTCCACGCCACGCGCCTCGAGCGCGAGGGCGCGCTCCGACGCGGGGTCGCGCACGAGTCCGCGGATGGACGCCCCGCTCGCGAGGAGCGCGTCGATCACGGCTGAGCCCTGCTGCCCGGTGGCCCCGATCACAGCGATGGGTCCGCGGGTCGCGGTCGAGTCCGTCTCGGTCATTTTCCATCCGTTCATTCGACGATCAGCATTAAGCGGAACGTTTGTGCCGCTTCTGGGATAACGTGAGCGCATGCTGCTTGATTCCCGCTCCGACGGATTCGCGTCCGCCACGCGGCCGCACAACTCCTCCTCGCCGCAGAACCCGGCGCGCGTCGCCCCGATCGCGCGCGCCGAGGACCTCGCCGCCGCCATCGCCGAGGTGGCGGAGCTCTCGCGGTCCGCGGG
>CAKTZW010000319.1 GCA_934636065.1 uncultured Labedella sp. | reverse complement strand
CCCCGATGCCGAGCGCGATCCGCGCGTACGCGTTGCCGCCGCGGCTGAGGGCCTCGCGGCTCCGCGGCCAGTCGACGACGCGGCCGCCGTCGACCCAGCGCGACCCGATCACGAGGCCCGGTCGCGTCGGGCCGTGCAGGGCGGCGATCATCGCCGGCAGCGTCTCGGGAGGGTGCGAGCCGTCGGCGTCCATCTCCACGAGGACGTCGTAGCCCCGCTCGATGCCCCAGTCCATCGCGGCGAGGTACGCGGCCCCGAGTCCGTTCTTCCGGGAGCGACGCAGCACGTGGACGCGCGTGTCCGACCGGGCCCGCGCCTCGGCGAGCTCGGCGGTGCCGTCGGGGCTGCCGTCGTCGACGACGAGCGCGTCCGCATCGGGAACGGCCGCGTGCAGGCGGTCGAGGATCCGCTCGATGTTGTCCTTCTCCTGGTACGTCGGGATCATGACCAGGATCCGCCGCGCGCGCGTCACCGGTCCGCCTGCTCCTTGTCGATCTCCTCGGTGACGTCCTCGAGGGGCGCGTCGGCGAGTGCCGCGGCCGCGACGCGCTCCTCGATCTCGTGCTCCGCGAGTCGGCGACCGGGCGCGCGGTGGTGCCCCCAGATCCAGAACCGATACAGGAGGAAGCGGAAGAGCGTGCCGAGTGCGAGTCCGATGACGTTGGCGGCGATGTTGTCGGCGAGCAGGCTCGTGAACCCGAGGACGTGGTGACTCACCCACAGGCACAGCAGGCCGATGAGCAGCCCGCCGACCGAGACGACCACGTACTCGGCGAACTCCTGCACGACGTCGCGGCGACGGTGCTCCCGGAAGGTCCAGTACCGGTTCCCCACCCAGTTGGCGGCGATCGCGACCGAGGTGCTCAGGACCTTGGCTCCGATCGCCGTCTGGAAGACGTGTCCATCGCCGAAGACACCGAGCCGCAGCAGGTTGAACAGCCCGACGTCGATGACGAACCCGATGAGGCCGACGACGCCGAACTTGACGGCATAACGCAGCACCCGATCCCACAGGTGAACCGCGAGGGTTCGGATGCCGGACATGACGGACCCCTCGAACGGTCGATGGTGGTGTGCCGCGGATTCGTCGGCCCTGACAGAGTACCGGCCCGGCATGGACCTCAGCCGCTCGACCATTCATGGCGGGGACGGCGGGCGCCACCCCTCGTCGGGCTCGAGCGCGTTCCCTAGGCTTCGGCTATGGGACGAATCATTCACGTGGAGCTCACGACGGACGACCTGCACGCCGCCTCCGACTTCTTCGCGACCGCGTTCGGCTGGCAACTGGCGCCCTCGGCGTTCGTCGAGGACTACCTCACGGCGGACACCGGCGCCGGCGGGGGCATCGACGGCGCCCTCATGACGTCGGAGCATCAGAAACAGCCGGTCATCGTGTGGATCGAGGTCGAGGACATCCATGACACGGTCCGCGACGTCGAGAAGGCGGGCGGACGTTCGCTCGGCGACATCCACGAGCTGCACGGCGAGGGGCTCGTCACCTATGTGTCCGACCCGACCGGACTCGTGTTCGGAGTGAAGCAGCCCGCTCCGACCGACGACGCCGTCTAGGCCGCCCCTACTCCGCTCGACCGGCTCCGAACAAACCGGAGAAGCGGGTGTCGCCCGCTGAATAGACTGATCCGGCGTCGAAAGGACACCCGTGAAGACCCACTTCCTCCGCAGCCACCGGAGTTCCGAGAACCTCCCGAGAGAAGGTCAGCTCGCGTGGGCGATCGCCGAGGTCGCGGCCGATCCGGTCGAGGTGACGCCCGAGGTGAGCGACATGATCGTGAACCGCGTGATCGACAACGCCGCCGTCGCGGCCGCCTCCCTCAATCGGCCCCCCGTCGTCTCGGCCCGGTCGCAGGCCCTCGCGCACCCCGTCACCACGGGCGGCGACGGCGCGACGGTCTTCGGTCCCGACGCCGCCCGGCGCGTGTCGCCCGAGTGGGCGGCGTGGGCGAACGGGGTGGCCGTGCGCGAGCTCGACTTCCACGACACCTTCCTCGCGGCCGAGTACTCGCACCCGGGCGACAACATCCCGCCGATCGTCGCCGTCGCCCAGCACGTGGGCGCCACGGGCCGCGATGTCGTCCGCGGGATCGCCACGGGCTACGAGATCCAGGTCGACCTCGCGACGGCGATCAGCCTCCACGCCCACAAGATCGATCACGTGGCGCACCTCGGGCCGTCCGCCGCGGCCGGGATCGGCACGCTGCTCGGTCTCCCCGTCGGGACGGTGTTCCAGGCCGTCAATCAGGCCCTCCACACCACGACCGCGACGCGGCAGTCTCGGAAGGGCCAGATCTCCACGTGGAAGGCGCACGCGCCCGCGTTCGCCGGAAAGATGGCGGTCGAGGCGGTCGATCGTGCGATGCGGGGTCAGACCTCGCCGGAGCCGATCTGGGAGGGGGAGGACGGCGTCATCGCGTGGCTGCTGGGCGGGCCCGACGCGACCTACGACGTTCCGCTGCCCGATACGGGTGAGGCGAAGCGGGCGATCCTCGACACGTACACGAAGGAGCACTCCGCGGAGTACCAGGCGCAGGCGTGGATCGACCTGGCGCGGCGACTGCACGCCGAGCACCCGGCTCTTCGTCGCGCTGGTGGACCGGACGGTGTGGGCGTCGAGTCGATCGTCCTGCACACGTCCCACCACACCCACTTCGTGATCGGCTCCGGTTCCGGCGACCCGCAGAAGTACGACCCCACGGCGTCGCGCGAGACGCTCGACCACTCCATCCCGTACATCGTCGCCGTGGCCCTCCAGGATGGCGGGTGGCACCACGTGAACTCCTACACGCCCGAGCGTGCTGGTCGCCCCGACACCGTCGAGCTGTGGCGCAGGATCACGACGGCGGAGGACGAGGAGTGGACGCGGCGCTACCATTCGACCGATCCGGCCGAGAAGGCGTTCGGCGGCCGCCTCGTCGCGACGCTCACCGACGGGTCGACGATCGTCGAGGAGATCGCCGTCGCGGATGCGCATCCGCTCGGAGCGCGTCCGTTCGCGCGCGAGCAGTACGTGGAGAAGTTCCGGACGCTCACCGAGGGTGTGCTCGAGGACGCGGAGGTCGAGCGCAGAGTCTGGGGAAGGGCTCATGCTAGAAGCGCCTGATGATGAAAGGCGTCTTGCCCGATGCACTGCGTTCCAGCTGCCCGGCGAACTCCACTTCAAGAGCGAAGTCGGGCGGCACCTTGAGGCGGGCGCGCTCGATAACCGGCTCCGGAGTGTTGGCGACTTCTGGCGCCCAGCCCGCGAGGCGGATGAGGGCGTGATTGGGCCGCTCCTGAACGAACTGGAACCGGCCGTATTGCTCGAGTCCACGAGGGACGTGGTTGATGGCGATGAACTTGCGCCCGTCAAGACCTACCAAGGCATCGTCACGCCGACCCTCGATGCCCTCGAAGGGAGCGATGCCGGCGGCGATCGCTTCCATGTCGGACGACAGGGGAGTGCCTCCGAGGAGATCGCCGGTCTTGTAGCGCGGCAGAAACTGGGCCGTGTTGTGCAGATTGGTCCCAACCACCTGCCAACCGTCATCCTGCCCGATCAACTCGGTGATCCCGTAGGACGGCAGGAAGCGGTAGTGGCCGGGCTCCACCGAGTAGGCAGCCGCAACCCGCTCGGCCTGACCGTAGAAATCCACCGTCTTCGCATTGAAGGCGCGCTCCACCTTCCGACGGGCGGCAGCGGTGAACACCTC
>CAKTZW010000318.1 GCA_934636065.1 uncultured Labedella sp. | reverse complement strand
CTCTCGTACTGTCGGTGCTGGTGCTCGTCGGGACCGGCTTCGCCCTGCCGTTCATGAAGACGAACTTCCTCGGCAGCGCCGGCCAGAACACCTTCAGCGTCACGCAGACGCTGCCCGTCGGTACGAGCCTCGACGAACTCGACGCCGCCTCCCAGGACGTCGAGCAGACGCTCGTCGACACGGAGGGCGTCGAGACGGTCCAGTTGTCGATGGGGAGCTCCGGCGGGGGCATCCAGGCGTTCTTCGGCGGCGGTGGCGAGGGAACTATCACCTACTCGGTCACCACCGACGAGGAGGCGGACCAGGATGCCCTGCAGGCGGAGGTCCGCGACGAGCTCGAGGGCATCGACGGGGTCGGCGAGATCAGCGTCCAGGTGTCGAGCGGCTTCGGCGGTTCGAGCGACATCGAGGTCGACGTGACCGCGCCCAACGAGGACGCGCTTCTGGCGGCGACGGAGGACATCACCGACGCGGTCCGCGACCTCGACGTCGCCTCGGAGGTGACCGACAACCTGAGTGAGACGCGGCCGTACATCGCCGTGTCGGTCGACCGCGAGGCCGCGGCCGCCGCCGGATACTCGGAGGTCGCGCTCGGCGCGATCGTCTCGGGGGCGATGCAGCCGCAGACCGTCGGCTCCATCGTCATCGACGAGACGACCCTCTTCATCTACATCGCGAGCGACGATCCGCCCGCCACGCGCGACGAGCTCGCGGCGCTCGAGGTCCCGACGGCCGCCGGCGTCGTCGCGCTCGACACCCTCGCGACCGTCGAAGAGGTCGACGGACCCGCCTCGATCACGACGGTCTCCGGGCTCCGCTCGTCGACGGTGAGCATCACGCCCGCGAGCGACGACGTCGGCACGGCGAGCGCCGCGGTGCAGCAGGCGGTCGACACGGCCGAGCTCGACGGGGGAGCGTCGGCGAGCATCGGCGGTGTCGCCTCCGACCAGTCGAGCGCCTTCTTGCAGCTGCTCCTCGCGGCCCTCGCCGCCGTGCTCATCGTGTACATCATCATGGTCGCGACGTTCCGCTCGCTGCGGCAGCCGCTGCTGCTGCTCGTCTCGGTGCCGTTCGCCGCGACCGGGGCGATCGGACTGCAGGTGATCACGGGCGTCCCGCTCGGGGTGCCGTCGCTCATCGGGGTGCTCATGCTCATCGGCATCGTGGTGACGAACGCGATCGTGCTCGTCGACCTCGTGAACCAGTACCGCCGACGCGGGCTGAACGTGCCCGACGCCGTCGAGCACGGATCGGTGCGACGATTGCGGCCGATCCTGATGACCGCGCTCGCGACGATCTTCGCCCTCGTTCCGATGGCGCTCGGCATCACGGGGCACGGCGGGTTCATATCCCAGCCGCTCGCCATCGTGGTGATCGGCGGGCTCGTGTCGTCGACGATCCTGACCCTCGTGGTGCTGCCGAGCCTGTACAACCTCGTGGAGGGGGCGCGCGACCGGCGCCACGCGCGCCGCGAGGCCCGCGCCGCGCGCGCCGTCTGACCCTCGAACGACCACAAGATCGCGGGCGTACTCGAAAGAACGAGTACGCCCGCGATCTGGTGGTCATGGGAGGTGTTCACCTCCTGCACACCCGGCGTCCATCGACACGGCGGGCGGGGGATCGGAGCATAAGGGGAACTCGGCGTCGCAGCCGCCGCTCCCGACCCGAGAGGTTTCCGATGACCCGTCTCGTCCACGTCCTGTCTCTCTATGAAGGCTTCTTCGCGGGCGGTGCCCGTATCCTCCACTCCGATGTCGTCGCCGCCCTCCACGGGTCGGGTGAGAGTCGCCACAGCGTCCTCGCCATCGCGTCGACGGCCGGCCGCGACGGCTCGATCCAGCGGATGGAGGACGACCCGCGCTATCGCCGGTTGTCGGCGGACGGTGTGGCGATCACCACGCTCGGCCGCGTCGCGGGCGGTCAGCCGCCGGAGCGCACCTCGTTCACGGACGAGGAGCTGCGCGTCGCGAGCGAGGCTGTGAACGCCGCCGACATCGTCCTCTCGCTCAAGGAGCAACCGATCGGGCTGCTGCTCGCGCTGCAGGACCGGGGCCTCATGCCCGACGTCCCGGTCGTGACGTGCCTGCACCGGTCGGATCCGTTGCACTCGGGAGCGGCACTCGGATGGCTCGTCGAGGGTGCCGCGACGGGGCTCGTGACGGCGACGGTGTCGTGCGCGGAGTCGACGAGCGACGCGTACGCGCGGGCCGGGGTCGGCGCGCGCAGCCGGTACGTCATCGACAACGGCATCGACACCGCGCGGTTCCGTCCCGGCTCGCCCGCGGAGACCTCGGCGACGCGAGCGGTTCTCGGCGTCCCAGAGAATGCACCCGTCGTGCTGTTCGCCGCGCGCTTCGACGCGATGAAGGACCCCGGCCTGTTCCTGCGGTCCGTCGCCGCGCACGCGGAGCGGAACACCGACACCCACTATGTGATGTGCGGAGCGGGGATGACCTGGGACAACGACGCGTTCCGCGCACTCGCCGAGGAGTCGGGCATCGCTCCGTCGCGGCGACTGCACGCCCTCGGCATCCGGGACGACATGCCCGACCTGTATCGGATCGCCGACGTGGTCTCGCTCACGAGCGCGTTCGGCGAGGCCTCACCGCTGTGTCTCATCGAGGGCGCGTCGAGCGGAGCGACGCCCGTGACGACGAACGTGGGCGACGCGGCTCGCCGCATCGAGGGCGTCGGAGTCGTCACACCGCACGATGCCGACGCCATCGCATCGGCGTGGGAGCACGTGATCGGGCACCGCGCGGCCTTCCGGGCGTCCGCGCTGGCCGCTCGAGACCGGTTCGGTCGCGAGCGGATGGTCGCGGAGTACGACCAGGTCGTGGACGACATGCTCGCCGCGGCCGATCCGCTGAGAGGCGCCATCGCGGGCTGACGGTACGGCGTCAGCCGACCGCCTCCCGGCGGTCGCTCACGCCGAGCTTGCGGTAGATGTTGTGCAGGTGGTTCTTGACGGTGAACCGCGAGAGGTGGAGGGCCGCGGCGATCTCCGCGTTCGTCGCGTACAGGCGGAGAGCCTCGAGGATCTCGTGTTCTCGGCGGGTGAGCCCGGTCGGCGGCGCGGGATACGGGCACGCCGGCAGGGGCGAGGGCAACAGCGCTCGCTCCTCGAGCGTGCTCCGCACGGGGCCGAACGCGGTGCAGAGCGCCTCGGTGTCCCCGTGGGTCGTGATCGCATCGACGACCTCAGCGACCGATTCGCCTGCTGATCGGACCCCGAGCTGGTCGAGTGCGATCGCCCGTAACACCGCGACCGAGGACGGCTGGGTGAGGCCGTGCGCCGAGCCGGCCGGTCCGTGGTCCTCCAATCGACGCAACGCATCGTGCGGTCGGCGCTCGATGAGGGCGATGCGCGCGAGCGCGGGGACGACGAGGGGGTGCCGCTCGTCGACCGATGCGAGGCTCGACCGGGCGCCGGCCGGGTCGCCGAGGACGAGCCGGAGATCAGCCTGATCGACACGCAAGAGGAGTCCGGCGAGCGTGTCCGGGGTCGACATCGTCGGGTGCGTCAGGAGGTCGAGATCCAGCGAGCGAAGCGCCCGACGGATCCCCGCCTCCGGGCCGCGCAACGCGAGCCGCGCCCGGAGGTGCGGCACGGACCACCACCACACCGACGCCTCCACGTTCGGCCCGATCGAGTCGACGAGTCGCGCGGCGTCATCGTCGCGGACGGCGGCGACGGCCGCGAACGCC
>CAKTZW010000317.1 GCA_934636065.1 uncultured Labedella sp. | reverse complement strand
TCGCATACATGCATGCAAATCAGAGGAGTACAGAAATCCAACGCCATTACCACGACCTCGGCTTTCTCCGGCGCGTCGGCGGGCTCGTCCTCGCGGCCGGTGCCGGGCGCCGGCGCCGCAGGCTCGGGGGCCGGCGAGTCGGTACCGCGCCACCGGGAGATCGCCGTCATCAGGTGGTAGATGACGATCGCCGCGATCGTCCCGATCGCGATGCCGTTGAAGCTGACGCCGTTGCCCGCGTCCCACACGAAGTTGGCGACGCCGATGACGAGAGCGGTGGCCGCCGTGAACTGGTTGGCCGGCTTGTTGAAGTCGACGTGGTTCTCGAGCCAGATCTTCACGCCGATGATGCCGATCAGGCCGTAGAGCGCCGTCGTGACGCCGCCGAGCACGCCCGCCGGGATGGTGTTGATGACGGCACCGACCTTCGGCGAGAGCGCGAGCAGCACGGCGACGAGCCCCGCGACCCAGTAGGCCGCCGTGGAGTACACGCGCGTCGCCGCCATGACGCCGATGTTCTCGCCGTACGTCGTCGTGCCCGAGCCGCCGCCCGATCCCGCGAGCATCGTCGCGAGGCCGTCGGCGAGGAGGGCGTTTCCGGTCTGCTTGTTGAGGGCCGGATCCGTCATCTGCGCGACGCCGCGGATGTGTCCGACGTTCTCGGCGACGAGCACGAGCACGACGGGAAGGAACGCCGGCAGCACGCCGAGATAGGCGGGGAGGGCCGACGGGTTCCCGAACACGCCGAACCAGGACGAGAAGTCGGGCAGGCCGACCCACGGCGCGTCGAGGACCGGGTCGAAGTCGACCTCACCGAGGAGTGCCGCGGCGATGTAGCCCACCACGACGCCGAGGAAGATCGAGAGCCGACCGAGGATCCCGCGGAACAGCACGGTGCAGAGGATCACGGCGAGGAGCGTGATGGTCGCACTGACCGGTCCGAGCTTGACGTTGTTCCAGGCGGCGGGGGCGAGGTTGAACCCGATGAGGGCGACGATCGTCCCCGCGACCACCGGGGGCATGAGCGCGTCGATCCAGCCCGTTCCCGTCACGCGGATGAGGAGACCCACGAGCGCGAAGATGCCGAAGAGCGCACCGCTCATTCCGACGGAATCGTTCGCGGCGAGGATCGGCGCGATGAAGGCGAACGACGAGCCGAGGTAGCTGGGCAGCCGGTTCCGGGTGACGAGGAGGAACAGGATCGTCCCGACACCGGAGAAGAACAGCGTCGCGGTGGGCGGGAATCCGGTGAGGGCCGGCACGAGGAACGTGGCCCCGAACATCGCGACGACGTGCTGGGTCCCGAGACCGATGGTGCGCGGCCACGAGAGCCGCTCCGTCGGGCCGACGATCTCGTGCGCGCCGACGTCCTTTCCGTCTCCGTGTACGGTCCAGGGCAGGGGCATGCGCGTCGTCCTCTCGGTGCGTCGACGGTGGGGTCGTCGAATGCTATCGGAGCGCGGATGTCGTCCGTGTGACGAGCGTCCCGTCCCGGCCATAGGCTGGTGCGGTTCGCGCGAGCATGAGGAGGACCATGTCCACGTCCACACGAGGCCGGGGCGGCGTCTCGGCCGCTCTCGACCGGTTCTTCGAGATCGGCGCCCGCGGCTCGAGCATCGCGACGGAGGTGCGCGGCGGGCTCGTCTCGTTCGTCGCGATGGCCTACATCGTCGTCCTCAATCCGCTCATCATCGGTGGCTTCTCCGCCGACCAGGCGGCTCTCGACGTGGAGAACGGCTGGTTGCCCGCCGCCCAGGTGGCAGCGGCGACGGCGCTCACCGCCGGCGTCATGACGATCCTGTTCGGCGTCGTGGCGCGACTGCCGTTCGCGCTCGCGGCGGGGCTCGGCATCAACTCCTTCCTCGCGGTGGGCGTCGTGGGTCAGGTGACGTGGCCGGAGGCGATGGGGCTCGTCGTCATCAACGGCGTCATCATCGTGGTGCTCGCCTCCACGGGACTGCGCTCGCTCATCTTCGCCGCCGTCCCGGCGCAGCTCAAGGCGGCGATCACGGTCGGGATCGGGCTCTTCATCGCCTTCATCGGTCTCGTCGACGCCGGTTTCGTCCGCAGCTCCGGCGTCGCGTCCCCGCCCCTGCAGCTCGGCGAGGGCGGGTCGATCATGACGCTCCCGACGGCGATCTTCGTGATCGGGCTCGTCGTCATGGGCGTGCTCGTGGCGCGGAGGGTGAAGGGGGCGCTGCTCATCGGGATCGTGGCGACGACGGTGATCGCGATCATCGCGGAGGCCGTCTTCCGCGTCGGGCCGTCGCTCGGCACGAACCCGGCGGGCTGGAACCTCAACACGCCCGTGCTGCCGTCGACGATCGTCGCGCTGCCCGACCTCTCTCTCGTGGGGGCGTTCGATCCCTTCGGCGCCTTCTCCCGCATCGGCGCGCTCGCCGCCATCATGATCGTCTTCACGCTCGTCTTCACCAACTTCTTCGACGCGATGGGGACGATGACGGGCCTCGCGCGCGGCGCGCGACTCTCCGATGACGACGGCAACTTCCCCCGGCTGAAGCCCGCCCTCATCGTCGAGGGCGTCGGCGCGATCGCGGGAGGCGCGACGTCGAGCTCCTCGAACACGGTGTTCGTCGACTCCGCCGCCGGCATCGGAGAGGGGGCGCGCACCGGCCTCGCGTCGGTCGTGACGGGGGCGCTCTTCCTCCTGTCGATGTTCCTCACCCCGCTCACGCAGGTCGTGCCGCTCGAGGTCGCGGCCGCCGCCCTCGTCGTCGTCGGGACGCTCATGATGTCGCAGGTGACGGAGATCGACTGGTCCGACTTCGGTGTCGCGCTTCCGGCCTTCCTCACCATCACGGTGATGCCCTTCACCTACTCGATCGCGAACGGCATCGGCGTCGGTTTCATCGCCTGGGTGCTCGTGCGCTCGCTCTCCGGGAAGGCCCGCAGTGTGAGCCCGCTGCTGTGGATCGTCGCGGTCGGGTTCCTGATCTACTTCGTCCGCGGCCCGATCGAGGCCCTCTTCGGCGTCGGCTGACGGGAGGGCGTTCCCCGGGTCGCGGTCGGGGGGAGCCCGTCCCGGTGCACGTATGCCCAGCCCTCGGCGCCCGAGGAGAGGGTGACGGCGACCCGGACGTAGTCGTCCACCTCGTACTCGTCCGCGGCGGCGAGTTCGTCGTCGGTGACCTCGAGGGTCGCTCCCGGGACGACGTCGGTCGCGTCGCCCGTCCAGACGAGGGCCGGGTGGCTCGCGACCCCGCTGACCGCGAGCACGTGGGGGTCCGTGATCGTCACACTCGACACGACGAAACCGGGGAGGGTGTCGCTCGTGGTCGCGAGCTCGCGGCCGAACGTCGAGAGCTGGACGGCGGGGAGGCGGAGCGTGCCGTAGGAGAACAGCCGGTGGGTCGGGCGCACCCGTCGATCGTATCGGCGGGGTGGAACCGGGGTGCCCGATCCGCGTCGGAGGGTGCCGATAGTCTCGGAGCATGTCGAGGATCCAGATGGGCCAGTACGCTCCAGCGCGGCAGACCATCGTGCACCTGAGCGACCCGCATCTCGTCGCGGGCGGCGAACCCCTGTACGGGGTGATCCCGGTCGTCGAGAACCTCCGGGTGGCGCTCGAGCAGCTCGAACGCATGCGGATCGAGCCGTCGGCGGTCGTGTTCACCGGCGACCTCACGGATCGGGGGGAGCCCGACGCGTATCGGCGGTTGCGGGAGATCGTCGAACCCGCCGTCGAAGGTCTCGGAGCCACGCTGTGC
>CAKTZW010000316.1 GCA_934636065.1 uncultured Labedella sp. | reverse complement strand
AGCCGGGTTCCATCGGCGCGTCGTCGACCCCGAGCCGTGTCTTCAAGGGCATGCGCATGGCCGGCCGCATGGGTGGCGAGCGCGTCACCGTCCTCAACCTCCACGTGCACTCGATCGACGCCGACAAGGGCATCATCCTCGTCAAGGGTGCCGTCCCGGGCGCGCGTGGGCGCATCGTTTTCGTCCGCAACGCAGTGAAGGGAGCCTGACCCCATGGCTACTGAACTCGACGTTCTCGACACCGCAGGCAAGAAGGCGGGCTCGGTCGAGCTCCCCGCAGAGCTCTTCGATGTCCAGACCAACATCCCGCTCATCCACCAGGTCGTCGTCGCGCAGCTCGCTGCCGCTCGTCAGGGCACGCACAAGACCAAGGGTCGTGGCGAGGTCTCCGGCGCCGGACGCAAGCCCTTCAAGCAGAAGGGCACCGGTCGTGCGCGTCAGGGCTCGATCCGCGCTCCCCAGATGACCGGCGGTGGCATCGTCCACGGTCCGGTTCCCCGCAGCTACGCGCAGCGCACCCCTAAGAAGATGATCGCCGCTGCTCTGCTCGGCGCCCTCTCCGACCGCGCCCGCGGTGGACGCCTCCACGTCGTCGAGACCCTCTCGGTCGCCGACGAGCGTGTGACGAAGGCCGCCGCGGCGTTCCTCGCCGGCATCGCCTCCTCGAAGCACGTCCTCGTGGTCCTCGAGCGCGAGGACGAGAAGAGCCTGCTCGCCGTCCGCAACATCCCGACGGTGCACGTCCTCAGCCAGGACCAGCTCAACGCGTACGACGTGCTCGTCTCCGACGACATCGTCTTCACCAAGGCAGCCTTCGACGCGTTCGTCGCGGCGAAGACCAAGAAGGAAGAGGTGAACGCGTAATGGCCACGAACAAGGACCCGCGCGACATCATCATCAGCCCGGTCGTCTCCGAGAAGAGCTACGGACTGATCGACGAGGGCAAGTACACGTTCGTCGTGGACCCCCGCGCCAACAAGACCGAGATCAAGCTCGCGATCGAGAAGATCTTCAAGGTCGAGGTCGCGTCCGTGAACACGCTCAACCGCCAGGGCAAGACGCGTCGCACCCGTTTCGGCATCGGCAAGCGCAAGGACACCAAGCGCGCCATCGTCACACTCAAGTCCGGTTCCATCGACATCTTCACGGCTGTCGGCTAGGAAGCGGGAGGAAGAAAACATGGCTATTCGCAAGTACAAGCCCACGACCCCGGGCCGCCGCGGGTCGAGCGTCGCCGACTTCGCCGAGATCACGCGATCGACGCCCGAGAAGTCGCTGCTCCGCCCGATCGCCAAGACCGGTGGACGCAACAACCAGGGCCGCATCACGACCCGTCACATCGGTGGCGGTCACAAGCGCCAGTACCGCGTCATCGACTTCCGTCGCAACGATAAGGACGGCGTGAACGCCAAGGTCGCTCACATCGAGTACGACCCCAACCGCACCGCCCGCATCGCGCTGCTCCACTTCGTGGACGGCACGAAGCGCTACATCCTCGCGCCGAACAAGCTCTCGCAGGGCGACATCGTCGAGTCCGGCGCCGGCGCCGACATCAAGCCGGGCAACAACCTGCCGCTGCGCAACATCCCGACGGGAACGGTCGTGCACGCGATCGAGCTCAAGCCCGGTGGGGGAGCGAAGCTCGCCCGCTCGGCCGGCGCCTCCGTGCGTCTCGTCGCGAAGGACGGCCCCTACGCGCAGCTCCGTCTGCCGTCGGGTGAGATCCGCAACGTCGACGCGCGCTGCCGCGCCACCGTCGGCGAGGTCGGCAACGCCGAGCAGTCGAACATCAACTGGGGCAAGGCCGGCCGCAAGCGCTGGAAGGGCGTCCGCCCGACCGTGCGCGGTGTCGCGATGAACCCGGTCGACCACCCGCACGGTGGTGGTGAGGGCAAGACCTCCGGTGGACGCCACCCGGTCAGCCCGTGGGGCCAGAAGGAAGGCCGCACGCGTCACCCCAACAAGGAGAGCGACAAGCTCATCGTTCGCCGCCGCAACGTCGGCAAGAAGCGCAAGTAGGAGTTGTAGAAGATGCCTCGCAGTCTCAAGAAGGGCCCCTTCGTTGACGACCACCTGTTTCGCAAGGTCGTCGCCGCGAACGAAGCCGGCTCGAAGAACGTCATCAAGACCTGGTCGCGCCGCTCGATGATCGTGCCGGCGATGCTCGGTCACACGATCGCCGTGCACGACGGTCGCAAGCACATCCCGGTGTTCGTCACCGAGACCATGGTCGGTCACAAGCTCGGCGAGTTCGCCCCGACCCGCACCTTCCGCGGCCACGTGAAGGACGACAAGAAGGGCCGCCGCCGCTGACCGCGGAGGCGTAAGGAGGAAGAGAAATGGTGGAGTCAATCGCACGCGTGCGACACATCCGCGTCACCCCCATGAAGGCCCGTCGTGTCGTCAACATGATCCGCGGAAAGCAGGCTCAGGAGGCGCTCGCCATCCTGAAGTTCGCCCCGCAGGGCGCGTCGGAGCCCGTCTACAAGCTCGTGGCGTCCGCGATCGCGAACGCCCGGGTCAAGGCCGACGCGACCAACAGCTACCTGGACGAGCAGGACCTGTACATCGCCAAGGCATTCGTCGATGAGGGCACGACCCTCAAGCGTTTCCAGCCGCGTGCCCAGGGCCGTGCTTTCCGCATCAACAAGCGCACCAGCCACATCACGGTTGTGCTCGCCACTCCCGAGGAGGGGACGAAGTAATGGGTCAGAAAGTCAACCCGTACGGCTTCCGTCTCGGCATCACCACCGACCACGTGTCGCGCTGGTACGCCGACAGCACGAAGCCCGGTCAGCGCTACGCCGACTACGTGGCCGAGGACGTGAAGATCCGTCGCCTGCTGAGCACCTCGCTCGACCGCGCCGGCGTCTCGCGCATCGAGATCGAGCGCACGCGTGACCGCGTCCGCGTCGACATCCACACCGCGCGCCCGGGCATCGTCATCGGCCGCCGCGGCGCCGAGGCCGAGCGCATCCGCGCCGACCTGGAGAAGCTCACCAAGAAGCAGATCCAGCTCAACATCCTCGAGGTCAAGAACCCCGAGGCCGACGCCCAGCTCGTCGCGCAGGGCATCGCCGAGCAGCTCACCGCTCGTGTGGCGTTCCGCCGCGCGATGCGCAAGGGCCTGCAGGGCGCTCAGCGCGCCGGCGCCAAGGGCGTCCGCATCCAGGTGTCCGGCCGACTGGGCGGCGCCGAGATGAGCCGCTCCGAGTTCTACCGCGAGGGCCGCGTGCCCCTGCACACGCTCCGCGCCAACATCGACTACGGCTTCTACGAGGCCAAGACGACGTTCGGCCGCATCGGCGTGAAGGTGTGGATCTACAAGGGCGACATCACGAACAAGGAACTCGCCCGCGAGCAGGCTAACCAGAAGTCGAGCCGCCCCGAGCGCAGCGACCGTCCGCGTCGGGCACCTCGAGGCGAGGCGCCCGTCGCCGCAGGAGTTGAGGCATAACCATGTTGATCCCACGCAGAGTCAAGCACCGCAAGCAGCACCGCCCCGTGCGTACCTGTCAGGCGACCGGCGGCACGAAGGTCAGCTTCGGCGAGTTCGGCATCCAGGCCATGACCCCCGCCTACGTGACCAACCGTCAGATCGAGTCCGCTCGTATCGCGATGACGCGTCACATCAAGCGTGGTGGAAAGGTGTGGATCAACATCTACCCGGACCGTCCGCTCACGAAGAAGCCCGCCGAGACCCGCATGGGTTCCGGTAAGGGCTCGCC
>CAKTZW010000315.1 GCA_934636065.1 uncultured Labedella sp. | reverse complement strand
CGACCTCTACGCGAATCTCGACGTCGAGGTGCGCGTCGCCGTGCGCGACGCGATCATCCGTCGGAGGTCGTCCTACGGCATGTCCGCGCTCATCGTGACGAACGATCCGGATGCTGCGCGCGAACTCGACTCCGACGTGCTGGTGCTTCGTGCCGGCCACACCGTCGCCTACGGCCCGGGTGCTGGCGATCTCGTCTGGACTCCGGACGAGGCCGGCGACCACCGCGCCGTCGTGCGCTGACGCCGAGGGTCCTCCCGCGGTCGGCTCCGCAGCATCCGCCGACCTGCTCGGATCAGGAAGATCGGCCGATTCAGGACGCCGGAACGATACAACGTCCTGATCCCGCCGATCTTCCTGTTCTCGGCAGGACCACACCGAACGGAAGAAGCCCGGACCTCGCGCTGCGAGGATCCGGGCTTCTGCGTGGCTCCCCGGCTTGGACTCGAACCAAGAACCTATCGGTTAACAGCCGATTGCTCTGCCAATTGAGCTATCGAGGATCATCCCTGAGGACTCGACCACTCTAGCAAATCTTCGGGGGACACCAAATCACGGCGACGTGGTCCGGGCGGGACCTCGCCGACCCCCGCGCGGAGCGGTCACAGCGTGCGCGAGAGCCGTGAGGTACGGGTGCTCCGCCGACTCGAGCAGACCGTCGACCGAGCCGACACCGACGACGCTCCCGCCGTGCAGGGCGACGACGCGTCCGCCGAGCGAGCGCAGCAGGGCGATGTCGTGGGTGACGAAGACGGCGGCGAAGTCGGCCGCCTCGCGACGACGCTCGACCAGATCGGTCACTGCGGACCGCACCGACACGTCGATGCCGGCCGTCGGCTCGTCCGCGATCAGGATCCGCGGATCGAGCGCGAGCGCGCGGGCGATCGCCACGCGCTGACGCTGTCCGGCGGACAGCTCGAACGGGAACTTCGACATCGTGCCGAGCGGCAGCAGCAGCTCGTCGAGGAGGGTCGCGACCCGTACCTCGAGGGCCTTGCGGTTGTAGCGGCGGTCGCGCTCGAGGATCGGAGCGGCGACGATCTCCGCGGCGGTCCGTTCGGCGTCGAGCGTGTCGGCGGCGTTCTGGCGAAGGAAGGCGACGTCGAAGTCGAACTCCGGGATCGTGCGCCGGCGGATCGAACGGACGGACCGTCCGGCCACGCGGAGCGAGCCGCCGACGATGGCGGGAGGGATGTTCTGGCCCGCCGAGCGCGCGTGGTCCGCAGCGAGCACTCGGGCCACCGTGGACTTTCCGGAGCCCGACTCTCCCATGAGTCCGAGCACCTCGCCCCACTCGACGGAGAACGAGACGCCGTCGACGGCGCGGTGCGCCCCGCTGATCCCGTGGGCGGGATAGTCGACGCTGAGGTCGTCGACGACGATGGCGCGGGAGTCAGGAGAAGGCGTCACACCTTCCATCCTGCACCGATTCGGCCTCGCGCGTCACGCGGCTCCGTTTCGCAGGCGTCGTCTCTCGTCGCCGATCGCGACGAGCCGACGCTGCAGCTCCCGCGAGGCCTCGCGGTCGTGAGGGTCGCTGCGTTGGATCATCCGACGCAACTCGCCCTCGCGCTGCAGGAGATCCCGCTCGATGAGCGAGACCGTGATGTCCCGCACGTAGACCGAGAGCCGTTCGCCGTCGCGCTGCGGGATGGGCGCCACCGCGAGCTGTCGGACGAAGGGCCTGTAGGGCTCCGGGAGCGCATCGGCGACGCGAAGGAACCACTCGGGAGTGCCGAAGAGGTCCATGCTCGCCGCGAGCGCGTCGCGCACGAGCGCGAGCGTGGGGTTGTCGACGCGCGCGTGGATCGCGGAGTCCACGAGATCCCGGCCCACGAGGTCCGGGTGCTGCACGATCGCCATGAGGGCGTCGCGCTCGAGACGGGTGGCGGGATCGGCGGGGAGGTCGCGGAGCGAGGCAGCCCGCTCCGCGACCGGCACGACCTCGAGCGGCTCGCGCGACTCCGACGAGGTCGCCCGGCGCGACGCGGCCGTGACGGCGCGCGACACCTCGTCGAGATCCATGCCGAGCCGGCCGGCGAGGACGCGCGTGTACCCGGGTCGGATCGCGGGGTCGCGGATGTCGGCGACGATCGGAGCGGCCCGTCGCAGCGCCGCGACGCGACCCTCCACCGTGTCGAGGTCGAAGCCGGCGAGAACCTGCCGGATGACGAACTCGAACATCGGCTCCTTGGCGTCGATGAGGGCGCGCACCGCGTCGTCCCCGTGAGCGAGTCGCAGGTCGCACGGATCGAGGCCGTCGCGCCCGATCGCCACGTACGTCTGCGCCGAGAACCGCTTCTCCTCGCTGAAGGCGCGCAGGGCGGCCTTCTGACCGGCGGCGTCGGGGTCGAACGTGAAGATGACCTCGCCGCCGCTCGAGTCGTCGCCCATGACACGGCGCAGCACCTTGATGTGGTCGACCCCGAAGGAGGTCCCGCACGTGGCGACGGCCGTGCCGACGCCGGCGAGGTGGGCGGCCATGACGTCGGTGTAGCCCTCGACGACGACGACGCGGTGACCGCGGGAGATGTCGCGCTTCGCGAGGTCGAGCCCGTAGAGCACCTGAGCCTTGTGATAGACGGGCGTCTCGGGCGTGTTGAGGTACTTCGGGCCCTTGTCGTCCTCGAGGAGCCGACGCGCGCCGAAGCCCACCGTCTGGCCGGTGACGTCGCGGATCGGCCAGACCAGGCGTCCACGGAATCGGTCGTAGAAGCCCCGATCGCTCGAGGAGACGAGACCGGACGCGAGGATCTCCTCCCGCGCGAAGCCGCGGCCGCTGAGCATCTTCGAGAGCTGGTCCCAGCTCTGCGGTGCGAAGCCCACGCCGAACCGCGCGGCGGCCCCGGCGTCGAAGCCGCGCTCTCCGAGGAAGCGGCGACCGGGATCCGCTGCCGCCGTGTGGAGCTGCTCCTGGAACCACTGCTCGGCCGCGGCGTTGGCGGCGAGGAGGCGGGCCCGGTTCGGGCCGTCGTTCGTGTCCGGTCCCGCACCGTCCTCGTAGTGGAGGGTGAAGCCGATGCGACCGGCGAGGCGCTCAACCGCCTCCGTGAATGTCACATGGTCGATCTTGCGCAGGAACGAGATGACGTCGCCCGATTCGCCGCACCCGAAGCAGTGGTAGAAGCCGACCTGCGGGCGGACGTGGAAGCTCGGACTGCGCTCGTCGTGGAAGGGGCACAGCCCCTTCAGGGAGCCGACGCCGGCGCTCTTGAGACTGACGTGGTCGCCGATGATGTCGGCGATGTTCGTGCGGGACTTGACCTCGTCGATGTCGCTCTGCCGAATCCGCCCCGCCATGCTGAGATTCTATCCGCGCGCGAGGTCGCCCGGTCCCGAGGCGGCGGTGTTCAGTGGACGTCCCCGCTCGATCCACGCGATGACCGCCTGGTCGGTGAGACTCGCCACCTGATCGACGACGACCCGGCGCCGAGCGATGTCATCCGTCGCGAGGTCCCACTCGTGGCGGTGGCCCGTGTCGAGTCCCGCTCCCTGCGTCTCGTAGAGCGAGTCCGCGATCGTCGTGAGCCACTCGCGCTGCTCGGCGTAGACGGGCTGCCGCGGCTCGCTCGTCATGACGTAGGCCCCGACGACACCCTTGAGCACGGCGATCTCCGCCGCGATCTCATCGGGGACGACGACGTCGGCACCGAAACGGGCGATCGACGATTCCGGGAACGCCTCGCGCGTCGCCGCGACCGCCGCTCCCGCGAACCGGCCGATCATCTGGCT
>CAKTZW010000314.1 GCA_934636065.1 uncultured Labedella sp. | reverse complement strand
TGGGCGCCGAGCCACAGCTCCGCTTCCGGCCTCCCCGACGGCTCGAGTCCCCTCAGTTCGGCGATCGCGCTCGTCGACCCCCACGCGTAGTCGCGTGGGACGTTGTCGATGGGCAGGAACATGCGCACTCTCCTCTGGGCGACCCTACAAAGACGACGGGACGGCCTCCCGTCCCGGCTGGAGCGAATCTACCAAGCGTTCAGCCCCTCCCGCGGGACGGTCATAGGCTCGGACGGCGCCGATGCTCCCGCGCGGCGCGTACAGCCCCCGAGCGATGAGAGCAGCGACATGTCCTTCGAGCCCCTCCCGAGCGACTTCTTCGGCTTCGAGACCCTGTTGAGCGACCGCGAGAAGCAGGCGATCACCGCGGTGCGCGCCTTCCTCGAGGAGCGCGTGCGCCCGACGATCGACGACTACTGGGAGCGTGCGGAGTTCCCCCGCGATCTGATCGAACCGCTCCTCGCCACCGATGTCGGACGGTTCGGCTGGAGCGAGACGACGCCGTTCGAGAACTCCGCGACCTTCCGCGGACTCGTCTCCCTCGAACTGTCCCGCGTCGACGCGTCCATCTCGACGTTCGTCGGCGTGCAGGAGGGCCTCGCGATGGGCTCGATCGGCGTGTGCGGCTCGGACGAGCAGCGCGCGGAGTGGCTGCCACGGCTTGCGAGCGGAGAGGTCGTCGGCGCGTTCGCCCTCACCGAGCCCCTCTCGGGCAGCGACAGCGCTCAGGGTCTGCGGACGACGGCCCGGCGGGACGGCGACAGCTGGATCCTCAACGGATCGAAGCGCTGGATCGGGAATGCGACCTTCTCGGACATCACGATCGTGTGGGCCAAGGACGTGGAGGACAGCCAGGTGAAGGGCTTCATCGTCCCGACGTCGACCCCCGGGTACTCCGCCGCCAAGATCGAACGCAAGATCAGCCTGCGCGCGGTCCAGAACGCCGACATCGAGCTCGACGACGTCGTCGTCCCGGAGTCGCTCCGACTCCAGCGGGCGTCGAGCTTCCGCGACACGGCGAAGGTGCTGCGCCTCACGCGCGCCGGGGTCGCGTGGTCGAGCGTCGGCGTCGCGATCGGAGCGTACGAGGCGGCGCTCGCCTACGCCAAGGAGCGCGTGCAGTTCGGCCGCCCCATCGCGTCCCACCAGCTCGTGCAGGACCTGCTGTCGAAGTGCCTCGGCAACATCACGGCGTCGATGGCCATGTGCGTGCGGCTCTCGCAGATGCACGACGAGGGGACGCAGCGCGACGAGCACTCGGCGCTCGCGAAGGCCTACTGCACGACCCGGATGCGGGAGGTGGTGGGCTGGGCGCGGGAGCTGCTGGCCGGCAACGGGATCGTGCTCGACTACGACATCGGGCGGTTCGTGGCCGACGCGGAGGCGCTGTACTCGTACGAGGGCACCCGCGAGATGAACGCCCTCATCGTCGGCCGGGCGATCACCGGTTCCGCGGCCTTCGTCTGACGCAGCGGCACACGGCTCCGGCGCGTCGCGCCACGTTACCCTTGACCCCATGAGCGTGCAGACCGTCTCCCCGCCGCGCGATCAGAGCACGCGCGCCGTCGTGACCTCCACCGTCGCGACGCTCGGACTCGTCGTCGCGCTCGGCGGCGACGGCTGGCGGAACCTGCTCGGCTGGCCGGGCTACGTCCTCCTCTGCATCGTCGTCGCCGCGGCCTGCGCCGTCGCGCTCGTCCGGTCCCGCCCGCGGCTGCGCTGGGCGACCGTCCCGAAGTCGCTCGTCGCCTTCCTCGTGCTCGCCGTCGTCTCCGTGGCCTGGTCCGCCTATCCCGGAGCCACCGCGGCGACCCTCGCGGGAACGCTCCTCACGACGACGGTGGGCTGCACGCTCGCGCTCGCGCTCGACTGGCGCGGATTCGAGCGGGTGCTCGGCTCGGCGCTGCGTTGGATCATCGGACTGTCGCTCGCCTTCGAGCTCGTCGTCGCCACCGTCGTGCGGTCGCCGGTGCCGCGCCCGTCGGACCCCCGCGGCACCGAGGCGCCGCTCATGGACCTGTGGTCACGGAACGTCCTCTTCGAGGGCGACCGCATCCAGGGCTGGGTGGGCAACGCCAACCTCCTCGGCATCATCGCGCTGCTCGGCATCGTGGTCTTCGCCGTGCAGCTCGCGGACGGATCCGTCCGCCGCCCCACGGGGTACGTGTGGCTGGCCCTCGCGGCGACCGCGTTCGGCCTCACACGATCGAGCACGATGATGATCGCCGCCGTCGTGGCCGTCGTGGTGCTCGGTGCCGCCCTGCTGGCGCGGCGCGCGTCTCCGGCGGGGCGGCTCGCGCTCTACGGCGCCGGTGCGGCGCTGCTCGCCGGCGCCGTGGTCGTCGGCGTCGGATTCCGCGGTGCTGCTCTCGAGCTCCTCGGGAAGAGCTCCGACCTCACGGGCCGGCTCGACATCTGGGCGGCCGTCGGCGCTCTCGCCGAGCGGCGCCCGTGGTTCGGCTGGGGCTACTCGAGTCCCTGGCTCCCGGGCGCCGTCCCGTTCGACGAGCCCGTCGTCCGCAACGGCGTCGAACAGCTGCAGGCGCACAACGCGTGGCTCGACGTCTGGATGCAGCTCGGCATCGTCGGCGTCGTCCTCTTCGCCGCCGTCGTCGTCTCGACCGTCTGGCGTTCCTGGTTCATCGCGGTGGATCGACCGCGCGTCGGGCTCACGGACGACGAGCCGTACTCGGCCACCGCGTTCCTCCCCCTCCTGATCGTCGTCGTCCTCGTGGTGCAGTCGCTGATGGAGAGCCGCATCCTCATCGAATCGGGCTGGGTGCTCCTCGTGGCGATCGCCGTCGCGACGAAGGCCCGACCGGTCATCCGGCGCGTCGACGGCGAGGTCGCGTGAGCCCACGCCCCGTCGCCCGCGAATCGCTGCAGTCGCTGCTCGAATCGGCGCCCGTCGCCCAGGCCTTCGCGGTGAGCGCGATCGCCGCGACCCTGTCCGGCCACCTCATCCGGTCGCTCATCGGCTGGCCGGGCTACATCGCGGTCATCGCCGGACTGTGCGTCCTCGCCGTCGCCATCCTCGTCGCGCGGCGGGAGGTGATCGAGTGGCGGGGCGTGCTGCCCCTCACGATCCTCGGCTTCATCGCCTGGTGCGGCGGGTCGGTGGTGTGGAGCGGCGCGCAGTGGATCTCGCTCGCCGGGTGGCTCTTCCAGGCGTCGATCGCCCTGCTCGGCATCGCGATCGCGCTCTGCCGCGACCTCATCCAGATCGTGCGAGCGGCCGGTGGCGTGTTCCGGGGCGTGCTCGCGCTCTCCCTCGGACTCGAGATCCTGAGCGGTGTCCTGATCGACACGCCCATCGCCTTCCTCGGGATCCAGGGCGACCTCGCCGAGGGCGGGCCCATCCAGGGCGTGTTCGGCACGCGCAACCTGCTCGGTCTCGTCGCCGTGCTCGCGCTCGTGACCCACATCATCGAGCTGCGCACGCGTTCCGTGCCGCGTGGGACCGGGGTCTTCTCCATCGCCCTGGCATCGCTCTGCCTCGTCTTCAGCGGCTCCCCCGTCACCGTCGCCGTGGCCGTCGTGATCCTCGCCGCCACGTCGGCGCTCTTCGCGGTCCGCCGGACGCCCGCCGAGCGCCGCCCGATGCTCCAGTACGCGCTGCTCGGCCTCGTCGTCGTGACCCTCGTCGCCACGTACGCCGGCCGCTCCCGCGTCATCGAGCTGCTCAACGCGGGGAGCGAGTTCCACGTGCGCTACCGGCTGTGGATCTCGA
>CAKTZW010000313.1 GCA_934636065.1 uncultured Labedella sp. | reverse complement strand
CAACACCGTCAACGGCAACCGCAACTGGATGCGCGCGCGCCAGTCGCAGCTGTCGAGCGACGTGCTCGGCGACCTGCGCCCGCTGTTCCCCATCGTGTCGGAGGGCCGCAGCGACTCCGCGTCCTTCGACGAGGTCGTCGAGCTCCTGAACCTCGGCGGTCGGTCGATGCCGCACGCCGTCATGATGATGGTGCCCGAGGCGTACGAGAAGGCCGCCGACGTCCCCCAGGACCTCCGCGACTTCTACGAGTTCCACGCGACGATGATGGAGCCGTGGGACGGTCCCGCCGCGATCGTCTTCACCGACGGCTCCCTGGTCGGCGCGACGCTCGACCGCAACGGCCTCCGCCCCGGCCGCTGGCTCGTGACGAAGGACGGCCTGGTCGTCGTCGCGAGCGAGATCGGCGTGCTCGACATCGAGCCGTCGCGGGTGGAGCGCAAGGGCCGCCTGCGTCCCGGCAAGATGTTCCTCATCGACACCGAGGCGGGGCGCCTCATCGAGGACTCCGAGATCAAGGCGGAGCTCGCCGCGTCGGCGCCGTGGGGCGAGTACCTCGACGCGGGCCGGATCAACCTGAAGGACCTCCCCGAGCGCGAGCACGTCGTGCACACGCGGGCGTCGGTCGAACGGCGCCAGCGCACGTTCGGCTACACGGAGGAGGAGATCCGCATCCTCCTGAAGCCGATGGCGGAGAACGGCATGGAGCCGCTCGGCGCCATGGGCTCCGACACCCCGATCGCGGTGCTGTCCGACCGGCCGCGCCTGCTGTTCGACTACTTCGTGCAGCAGTTCGCGCAGGTGACGAACCCGCCGCTCGACTCGATCCGCGAGGAGGTCGTGACCTCGTTGTCCTCGGGGCTCGGCCCGGAGCGGAACCTGCTCTCCTGGGGGCCCGAGCACGCGAAGCAGGTCATCCTCGACTTCCCGGTGATCGACAACGACGAACTCGCGAAGATCCAGCACATCGACCCGCACCCGGGAGCCCGCACCACGTCGACGATTCGCGGGCTCTACCGCGTCGACGACGGTCCGGAGGCCATGCAGCAGCGCATCGCGGAGATGTGCGCAGAGGTCGACGAGGCGATCGCGGCCGGCAGCCAGTTCATCGTCCTGAGCGATCGCGACTCGACGAAGGAGCTCGCTCCGATCCCGTCCCTGCTCATGCTCGCGGCCGTCCAGCACCACCTCATCCGTGAGCAGAACCGGATGAAGGTCGGCCTCGTCGTCGAGGCCGGCGACGTGCGCGAGGTCCACCACGTCGCCCTCCTCGTCGGATACGGGGCGTCGGCGGTCAACCCGTACCTCGCGATGGAGTCGTGCGAGGACCTCGTCCGGGCAGGCATGATCACCGGTGTCTCCCCGGAGAAGGCCGTCAAGAACCTCATCTACGCGCTCGGCAAGGGCGTCCTCAAGATCATGTCGAAGATGGGCATCTCGACCGTCGCGTCCTACGCCGGAGCGCAGGCGTTCGAGGCCGTCGGCCTGAGCCAGGAGTTCGTCGACGCGTACTTCACGGGGACGGAGTCGAAGCTCGGGGGAGTCGGCATCGACGTGATCGCCCGCGAGAACGCGGAGCGGCACCGCGCCGCGTACCCCGAGGATCCGGCGGCGGTCGCCCACGAGCGTCTCGCGAGCGGCGGTGAGTACCAGTGGCGGCGCGACGGCCAGCCGCACCTCTTCAACCCGGACACGGTGTTCCGTCTCCAGCACTCGACGCGCACGCGCCGATACGACATCTTCCGCGAGTACACGGCGATGGTCGACGGCCAGGCCGAGGAACTCATGACGCTGCGAGGGATGTTCTCGCTGCGGACGGGCGCCCGGCCGGCGATCCCGCTCGACGAGGTCGAGCCGATCGAGTCGATCGTGAAGCGGTTCTCGACGGGCGCGATGAGCTATGGCTCCATCTCGCAGGAGGCGCACGAGACGCTCGCGATCGCGATGAACCGGCTCGGCGCGAAGTCGAACACGGGTGAGGGCGGGGAGGACGTCGACCGTCTCCTCGACCCGGAGCGGCGCAGCAGCATCAAGCAGGTCGCGTCCGGGCGCTTCGGCGTGACGAGCATGTACCTGACGCACGCCGACGACATCCAGATCAAGCTCGCCCAGGGTGCGAAGCCGGGTGAGGGCGGACAGCTCCCGCCGGCGAAGGTGTACCCGTGGGTCGCCCGCACCCGGCACGCGACCCCGGGCGTCGGCCTCATCTCGCCGCCCCCGCACCACGACATCTACTCGATCGAGGACCTCAAGCAGCTGATCTTCGATCTCAAGCGCGCGAATCCGAAGGCCCGCATCCACACGAAGCTCGTCAGCCAGTCGGGCATCGGCGCCGTCGCGGCCGGAGTGGCGAAGGCGCTGTCGGACGTCATCCTCGTCTCCGGGCATGACGGCGGGACCGGCGCGAGCCCGCTCAACTCGCTCAAGCACGCGGGCACGCCGTGGGAACTCGGCCTCGCGGAGACCCAGCAGACGCTCATGCTCAACGGGATGCGCGACCGCGTGGTCGTGCAGGTCGACGGTCAACTGAAGACGGGCCGCGACGTCATCATCGGCGCCCTACTCGGGGCCGAGGAGTTCGGGTTCGCCACGGCGCCCCTCGTCGTGTCGGGCTGCATCATGATGCGCGTCTGCCACCTCGACACGTGCCCCGTCGGCGTCGCGACCCAGAACCCTGAACTGCGCGCACGCTTCAACGGCAAACCCGAGTTCGTCGTGAACTTCTTCGAGTTCATCGCGCAGGAGGTGCGCGAGTACCTCGCGGAGCTCGGCTTCCGCTCGCTCGACGAGGCGATCGGCCACCACGAGGTGCTCGACGTCGACCGCGCGATCGAGCACTGGAAGGCCGAGGGGCTCGACCTCGCGCCCGTCCTCGTCGGTCCTCGCTTCGACGAGGACGAGCCCCGGCGCGGCGCCCGCGAGCAGAACCACGAGCTCGACGAGCACTTCGACGTGGCGCTCATCCACCGGAGCCGCGACGTGCTCGAGCACGGCGGGACCGTCCGGATCGATCTGCCCGTCCGCAACACGGCGCGCGCCGTGGGCACGATGCTCGGGCACGAGGTGACCGTCCGCCACGGCGAGCACGGCCTCCCGGCCGGCTCGATCGACGTCACGCTGCACGGCTCGGCCGGTCAGTCCTTCGGCGCGTTCCTCCCGAATGGCGTGACCTTGCGGCTCGAGGGGGACTCGAACGACTACGTCGGCAAGGGACTCTCGGGCGGAGAGATCGTGATCCGCCCGGCGACGGGCAGCGGCTTCGTCGCCGAGGAGAACGTGATCGCCGGCAACGTCATCGGCTACGGGGCCACGCAGGGCACCATGTTCCTGCGGGGCATCGTGGGCGAGCGCTTCCTCGTCCGGAACTCGGGCGTCACGGCCGTCGTGGAGGGCGTGGGCGACCACGCGCTCGAGTACATGACCGGTGGTCTCGCGCTCATCCTCGGTGGCACCGGGCGCAACCTCGGGGCCGGGATGTCGGGCGGCACCGCCTACGTCTACGACCTCGACGAGCGCCTCGTGAACACGCAGTCCCTCCAGTCCGGCGAGCTGTCGCTGCTGCCGCTCGGCTCGGGGGACGTGGAAATCGTCGCGGACCTGCTCGAGCGGCACGTCGCGGAGACGGGCTCGACCCTCGCGCGTCGTCTCCTCGACGACCCCGCGACCATGGGACGTTTCGTGAAAGTTCTCCCGCGCGACTACGCGGCCGTCCTGGAGACGCGCCGCAGCGCCGTC
>CAKTZW010000312.1 GCA_934636065.1 uncultured Labedella sp. | reverse complement strand
TCCTCGGCCCGGGCTCTCGCCTCGTCGGCCGCCGCCGCGAGCTCCTCGGCGCGTCGACGCGCCTCCGTTCGGGCCGTTCCGCCCGCTCGGGCCGCCTCCGCCGCCTCGTCGCCGCTCGTCGCCATGCCCGTCATCCTATGGTCGCGTCAGCACGCGGGGCTCCGCGACGGCCCAGCGGTCGACGAGCTCCCGCCGGATCTCGACGCCGGAACCGGGACCGGTGGGGACCGCGAGGTAGCCGTCGTCGAGAACGAAGGGCTCGGTGAGGTCCTCGGCGAAGTAGCGGTCGGACGCGCTCGTATCGCCGGGAAGCGCGAACCCGGGCAGCGCGGCGAGGGCCACGTTCATCGCCCGTCCGACGCCGGTCTCGAGCATGCCGCCACACCACACGGGCACCTCGAGCGCGCGGCACGCGTCGTGGATGGAGACCGCCTCGAGGTAGCCGCCGACGCGCCCGGGTTTGATGTTGACGATGCTCGTCGCCCCCCGCTCGATCGCGTCGATCGCGATCCCGGTCGACGTGATCGACTCGTCGAGGCACACGGGAGTGTCGATCGAGTCGGCGAGCAGGACGTGCGCCGCGATGTCCTCCTCCACGAACGGCTGCTCGATGAGGAGGAGCCCGAACTCGTCGAGGCGACGCAGATGATCGACGTGATCCAGCGTGTAGGCGGTGTTCGCGTCCACCTGCAACGGCAGCGTCCCGATGAGCTCCCGGACGCGTGCGACCGGCTCCAGGTCCCATCCCGGCTTGATCTTCAGCTTGATGCGGCGGTAGCCGGCGTCGACGTAGCCCTCGACCTCGTCGAGCAGCGTGTCGAGGTCCGGGCTGATCCCCACCGACACGCCGCACTCGACGCGGTCCCTGACCGCCCCGAGCCGCTCCCCGAACGACGTCCCGCCGGCGCGGAGCTCGGCGTCGAGCACGGCGGCCTCGAGGGTCGCCTTCGCCATCCGGTGGCCGACGACACCCGAGAAGAGGGCGTCGAGCCCGTCGGCGGTCACATCGGGCGCGGCGAGGAGCACGGGGGCGAGGAACCGCTCGATGACGGCCGCGCAGCCGTCGACGTACTCGGAGCTGTAGTCGGGGGTCGTCCCGGCGACGCATTCGCCCCAGCCGTCGACGCCGTCGGCGAGGACATGCGCGAGGAGGACCTCGCGCTCGGTCTGTCGCCCGAAGCTCGTCTCGAACGGCCGCACGAGCGGCATCCCGATGGTGTGCAGTTCGATGCGTTCGATCCTCAACGCCCGTCCCCTTCCTCAGCCGCGCCCGTCGCGCTCTCGAAAACGTAGCCGGTCCCCGTGAACCGGGCGGTGGCTCCCCGGCCGAACGCGGCGGCGATGGCGTCGCGGCTGAGCTCGCGCAGGGCCGCCGCGGCGG
Source organism: uncultured Labedella sp. (assembly GCA_934636065.1). Lineage (GTDB taxonomy): Bacteria > Actinomycetota > Actinomycetes > Actinomycetales > Microbacteriaceae > Labedella. Next base: position 2,358 of record CAKTZW010000312.1, on the reverse strand, counting down.
CTGGGTCCTCCTGACGCATCGCCTCGAAATCGGCCGGGAGGGCCAGATCGTCCGATGCGAGGACGGCGGCGGGGCGCCGACCGCCGACCGCGTCCTCGACCTCCGGCGCGTCGAGGCGCCAGCTGACCTCGAAGCGATCGCTGCGGTCGGAGCCGTTGATCGCGTCGTCGAGGACGCCGTAGAAGTCCGGGTGGAACGCCGTCACGCGCGCACCGAGCTTCCAGAGGTTGAAGCGGGCGTTGCGCCGGATGAGCGGATCGTACGTCCAGCGGACCTCGAGCACGCCGCGGTCGAGGCAGACGGCGCGCTGGGCGAGCTTGAGCGCGAAGCCGACCCCCGTGGATCGGGTGCCGGGGCCCACGGCGGTCATGTGGGAGTGGGCGTGCAGCCCATCCTCCCAGCCGAGGAAGGACAAGAGCGCTCCGAGCACCACGTCGCCGCGTCGGGCGAGCAGGACCGGATTGCCGGCGTGGGCGATCGCCTGCAGGGTCGACGTGTCGGCTCCGCGGCCCTCGCCCCAGGTGCGGGAGAACACGTCGACCACCGCGGCCGCCTCCGCGGGCGACGTCACCTCGACGATCTCCACCTCCGCCGCGTCGGCCGCCCGCTGCGCCGCGGCGCGGGGATCGGTCGCGGGCCACGTCTCCTCGCGCTCGTCAGCCACGCGAGGAGCTCCGTTCGAGTTCACGCCGACGCAACGGCCGGACGAGCGCGACCACGACGACGGCGATACCCGCGCCGAGCAGGGCGCCGCCGATCACATCGGTCGCCCAGTGCGCGCTGAGGAGGGTGCGCGACCACATCATCGCGACGAGGTAGAGGACGGCGACGATCCGCACCACGAGCGAGCGGAAGACGAGCACGAACACCGTGACGAGGGCCGCGGCGTTCGATGCGTGCCCGGAGGGGAAGGAGCCCACGTCGCTCTCGACGAGGATGTCGGAGGGCCGATCCCGAGCGACGACCGACTTCACCACGCGCGTGAGCGCCCACGTCGACGCGACGGCGATGACGAGGGCGCCGGCCGCCACGGGCCGCCGGGCCACGAGAAGGACGACGACCAGCACGACGGGGACGATGAGGCTCGCGACCACGCCGCGGCCGAGCACGTTCAGCCCGAGCGCGACGGCGAGCGTCTCCGGCGACCGCATGGCGGCCGCGATCCCCGCCCAGCCGGCGTCGAGGGCGTTGGGGTCGGGGACGGCGCCCGCCGCGATGAGCACGCCGAAGAGGACGACGGCCGCGATGCCGATGATCCCGACGGCGACGTGCGCCCTCCGGATCCCCTGCGCTCGCTTCGCCATCCGTCAACGCTAGCGGCCGACGGACCCGGCCACCACGGCGCGCGCTCGCCGCGCCCGGGATCCGGTCGAGCGGGACCGGGTCAGTTCGAGAGCTCCGGCACCGTCCAGGGACGGACGACGACCCAGATCGAGAAGGTCGCGACGAGGGCGGTGCCGAGCATCACCGAGGCCATCGCCGTCGTCGAGATGCCGAGGACGCCGACGATCGGCGAGATCACCCCCGCGAGACCGAAGTTGAGAGCGCCGAGCAGCGATGCCGCCGTGCCGGCCTCCTTCGCGTGGTTCGCGAGGCCCAGGACCTGGACCGCGGGGAACGAGAACCCGCACGCCGTGATGTAGAAGAACAGCGGGATCAGGATGCCGAGCAGCCCGGCGTCCGTCTGGGCGAGCACGATGATCGCGGTCGCGGCCACGACGTGCACCCCCGTCGTGAAGGCGAGGATCCACTGCGGTCCGTAGCGCCGCATGACGCGCGAGGAGATCTGGACGCCGACGACGACGCCGATCGAGTTGACCGCGAAGAGGAGGCCGTACTGCTGCGCGTCGAGCCCGAAGTGCTGCTGGAAAAGGAACGAGGACGACGAGAGGTAGGCGAACAGCCCGGAGAAGGTCATGCCGCCGATGAGCGCGACGCCGAGGTAGGCCCTGTCGGTGAAGAGGGCGCGGTAGCGCTCGGCGACCGTCGTGTGGCCGGCCTCGGCGCGCCGCGCACGCGGGAGCGTCTCGACGAGGAAGACGGCGACGGCGACGATGACGAGGGCACCGTAGACCGCGAGGAAGACGAACAGGCCCTGCCAGTCGACGAACCGCAGGAGCTGCGAGCCGATCACGGGCGCGAGGATCGGCGCGAGACCGTTGACGAGTGCGAGCCGCGACAGCATCCGCACGAGCGGCTTGCCGCCGAAGAGGTCGCGCACCATCGCCATCGCGACGACGCCGCCGGCGGCGGCGCCCGCGCCCTGCAGAACGCGGAACGCCCCGAGCCACACGATGTCCGGGGAGAAGCTGACGCCGACCGACGCGTCGCAAGTTTCGGACACCGACCAGTATTCGT
>CAKTZW010000311.1 GCA_934636065.1 uncultured Labedella sp. | reverse complement strand
AGGCGTTCGGCTCGACCGCGGCGATGCCGGGCTCGCCGGGCGCGATGCGGGCGTCGCGCGGGCCGGCCAGCACCACCCCGGGCAGGTAGGCCTTGCGGGTGCCGAGTTCGGTCACCGACGGATCCTGCTTCCACATCAGCACGCGCGCGCCGAAGGCATGCGGCAGCGGCTCGGCCTCGGGCGGCGGCGCATCCTCGTGATCGTCCGGCGTCGGCTGAAGCGTGGCAAGCCCTGCCGCGTCGTGACGACCGGCCTGATCGAGGCGGCCGTCGACGTCTCGTTCCCGGGGTGGGCGTCGACCGAACCGTCCAGGCCACAGGCCAGCGCGCCCGCGAGGCCGGGCGTCGCCTTCGGGGCGGCATGGCGACGGCGTTCAGGGCGTCGGGCCCCCCTCCGTCGCGCCACCCCCTGCCCGAGGAGGTCGCGGGCTTGGCCAGCGACACCGCGCGGATGCCGCAGACGCATCGCGACGACCTTCTCGCGCCCGGCGCGGTCGAGGGCTGCCGCCACGAGGTCCGCTTCCGAGCGGGCGAGCGGGCTAAGGGGAGCAGCGAGGGGAAGGCCGTCCTGCCCGGCGCGCTTCCACGCGGCTCGGAACCCGACGCCGTCCCAGGCCTTGGTCCTGGCTCGCGTGGGACGGCGACCGCCCCGAGGAGCGAGGCCTGGACCGGTCCCGTGACGGGGCGTCCGTCGGTCGTGGTGGAACGGAGGCGATCATGGACGTCGTGAAGCTGGGCCGGACGGGCCTTGAGGTGTCGCGGCTCTGCCTGGGCTGCATGAGCTACGGCGAGCCCGGCCGCGGGAGCCACCCCTGGACCTTGCCCGAGGCGGAGAGCCGCCCCTTCATCCAGAAGGCGCTGGAGCTTGGGATCAGCTTCTTCGACACGGCCAACGTCTACTCCGACGGCACCAGCGAGGAGATCCTCGGACGGGCGCTCAGGGACTTCGCGCGGCGCGACGAGGTGGTGATCGCGACCAAGGTCCACGGGCGGATGCGCCCGGGCCCCAACGGCGCGGGGCTCTCGCGCAAGGCCATCATGACCGAGATCGACGCCAGCCTGCGGCGCCTGGGGACCGACCACGTCGACCTCTACCAGATCCACCGCTGGGATCCGGAGACGCCGATCGCCGAGACGATGGCGGCGCTGCACGACGTCGTGAAGAGCGGCAAGGCGCGCTACATCGGTGCCTCGTCGATGTGGGCGTGGCAGTTCGCGCAGGCGCAGTACACGGCCGACCTCGGCGGCTTCACCCGCTTCGTGTCGATGCAGGACCAGTACAACCTCATCAACCGCGAGGAGGAGCGGGAGATGCACCCGCTGTGCCTCGACCAGGGCGTCGGCGTGCTGCCGTGGTCGCCCCTCGCTCGCGGTCGACTCACCCGCGACTGGGACGACACGACCGCCCGGAGCGAGACCGACGTCTTCGGGCGCAGCCTCTACGGGCAGCGGGAGGAGAGCGATCGTGCGATCGCGGAGGCCGTCGCGTGGGTCGCCGAGGAGCGCGGGATCCCGCGCGCGCAGGTCGCGCTCGCGTGGGTGCGGCAGCAGCGCGCGGTCTCGTCGCCGATCGTCGGTGCGACGAAGCTCGGTCATCTCGAGGACGCCGTCGCGTCCGTCGACATCGAACTGAGCGAGGCGGAGACGACCGCGCTCGAGGCGATGTACGTCCCGCGCGAGCCCGAGGGCTTCTGAGCTGTACCGGCTCCTCCGCCGAGCGGCGGTGCCGAAACTCCGTCGGGCGAGGGAGGCGTCGAGCGGGTGAGTGATGGTGCGATGGAGGCATGACCACAGCATCCGTTCGGCCTCGATCCCACCGACCCGCGCTCGCCGCCCTGCTCACGGTCACGACGCTGCTGCTCTCGGCGTGCTCGACGGGCGGTGACCGCGTCGCTGAGACCGCGACGCCCGTCCCGATCCCCGACACGGTGGTGGGCGAGCACGTCTCGTGGGCGATCGACGCCCTCAATGGCGACGTCGAGGTGACGGCGGACGGGGTCGAGGAGCGCCTGAACGCCGAGATGCTCGACGCCGTGACGGGGGAGCAGCTCGTGGACATCGTCGAGCAGCTGGGAGCGGGGAGGCCGTGGACGCCCACCTCCTACGAGGGGACGGACACGCAGGCGACGGCGACGATCGAGAGCGACGATCAGGGTTCTCTCGACCTTCAGGCCTCCGTCGACGAGGACGGACTGATCTCGGGACTGCTCTTCACCCCCACGCCGGCCGACCGTACACCGGCCGCGGACTGGGAGGAGCTCGAGGAGAACGTCGCGGCCCTCGACGCGCCCACGAGCCTCCAGGTGTCGCAGGTGTCGGACCTCGCGAGCGGAGGGCGGTTGTCCTCGGTCTTCGCGGTGGGCGACGACGGTGCGCAGCCGCTCGGATCGATCTTCAAGCTGTACGTGCTCGGCGCCGTCGTGCGGGCGGTGGCCGACGGCCGGCTCGCATGGGATGACGACCTCGTCATCACGGCCGACCTGAAGAGCCTGCCGTCCGGGGAGCTCCAGAACGAACCGGACGGCACGACGGTGACGGTGCGCGAGGCCGCGGAGAAGATGATCGCGATCAGCGACAACACGGCGACGGATGTGCTCATGGACGCCGTCGGTCGCGAGGCCGTCGAGCAGGCGCTCGTCGACATGGGGCAGACGGAGCCGTCGCTCAACACGCCGTTCCCGTCCACGCGGGCCCTCTTCCAGATCGGCTGGGGCGACGGCGGCGCGCTCCGCGACGCGTGGCGCTCCGGATCTCCGGAGGAGCGGCGGGCCATCCTCGACGAACTTCCGGGCGGTCCCGTCGACGTGGAGGCGACGGATCTCGTCGACGCCGTGTGGATGGACGGCATCGACTGGTTCGCGACGCCCGACGACCTCGTCGCGGCGCACATCGCGTTGCAGCGGCTCGCCGCGACGGATGCCGGGGAGCCCGTCCGCGACATCCTCTCCGCCAACCCCGGGCTCTCGCCGGAGGCCGTCGAGGGCTGGGACCACGTCGCGTTCAAGGGCGGCAGCTCCGTCGGCGTCCTCGCGGGCAGCTGGTACGTCGAGAGGGGAGACGCGGCCTACGTGATCACGCTGCAGGCCTCGACCGAGGACCGGGCGGCGCTCGTCGACCAGGGGCTGTATTTCGGGCAGGTCGAGGACGCCCTGGCGCTGCTCGCGGAGTGACCGGGAGCGCGTGAGGCGCGGGCTTCGCGACGCGCCGCAACCGGATTGACACATTCGAACGTGTGTTCGAATATTTAACCCATGGCATGGGCGGCGATCTCGAGCGACTCCAGTATGGAGTCCGCCGCCGACGCTGCCTCCTCGAGCGCTTTCAGCACCGATGCCGTGGCGGATGCCCGGGCGTCCCTCGATCGCATCCTCGAACTGCAGGCCCGCATCGCCGGCATGCAGGAGACGAAGCTCGACGCCCGCGCCCTTCCCACCGTGCCGGCGCTCAGCCCCCTGCTGCCGGGCGGGGCGCTGCGAGCGGGATCGAGCTATTCGGTGCAGCGCTCGTCCCTCCTCGCCCTCGCGCTGCTCGCGGGCCCGAGCGCTGCGGGGTCGTGGTGCGCCGTCGTCGGCATGCCGACGTTCGGGGCGGAGGCCGCCGCCGGTCTCGGCATCGACCTCGAGCGGCTCGTACTCGTGCCGGACCCCGGGGAGCAGTGGCTCGGCGTCACGGCCGCGATGGCCGACGTCGTCACGGTCGTGCTCACCCGTCCGCCCGGTCGGGTGTGCTCCGGGGACCTGGCGC
>CAKTZW010000310.1 GCA_934636065.1 uncultured Labedella sp. | reverse complement strand
GCGCGGGGCCTCGATCAACGGGCGGCCGATCCTCGATCGGCCGCCCGTTCGTCGTGATCGTGCAGGAGGTGCTGCGCGCGTCCGCCCCACGCGTCGCCCCGGCGAGCTCGTGCTCGCGTGTGCCGGTCGTGCTCGCTCATGGTCGTGGGCCTGCGCTCGTGCCCACTCGGCGCCGCGTCCCGTCGCTCGACTACGCTCGATAGCGCTCGTCTCCGCTCGACAACGCTCGACAACGACACCGGGAAGGCCGCATGGAGATCCTCATCGTCGGGGTGGCGGCGCTCCTCGTGATCGCGGCGGCGACGGCGCTCGGTCCCAAGCTGCGGATCGCGTCGCCGCTCATCCTCGTGGTCCTCGGCATCGCGGTGAGCTTCACGCCGATCCTGCCCGAGTTCGAGGTGGACCCGGAGTGGATCCTCGCGGGCGTGCTCCCGCCGCTGCTCTATTCGGCCGCCGTGTCCATGCCGGCGATGAACTTCCGCCGAGAGCTCAACGCGATCGGCGGGCTCTCGATCGTGCTCGTGGTGATCTCCGCCGTCGTGCTCGGCTTCTTCTTCTCGTGGGCGATCCCGGGCCTCGGGCTCTGGTGGGGGATCGCGCTCGGCGCGATCGTGAGTCCCACGGATGCTGTCGCGACGTCGATCGTCAAGCGCCTGGGGGTGGGCGGCCGAGTCGTGTCCGTGCTCGAGGGCGAGAGTCTCCTGAACGATGCGACGGCGCTCGTCCTCCTACGCTCGGCGATCGCGGCGACGGCGGCGGCCGTGTCCTTCTGGGGCGTCGTCGGCCAGTTCGCGTACGCCGTCGCGGTGGCGATCGCCCTCGGTGCGGTCGTCGGGCTCGTCAACCTCTGGGTACGCAGCCGCGTGACGGATTCGACGGTCAACACGGCCATCTCGTTCGCGGTGCCGTTCCTCGCATCGATTCCGGCGGAACTGCTCGGTGCGTCGGGTCTCGTCGCCGCCGTGGTCGCGGGACTCATCACCGGTCACGGCGGCGCTCGTCGGTTGCCGCCGCAGCATCGTGCGTCGGACGCGCAGAACTGGCGGACGGTCGAACTCGTGCTCGAGGGGGCCATCTTCCTCGTGATGGGCCTCGAGCTCGCCGCACTCGTCGACGACGTGGAGCGGGCTCACGAGGGGGTGCACAGCGCGATCGTCGTCGCACTCGGCGCCCTCCTCCTGACGATCCTCATCCGGGCCGCGTTCATCGCGCCCCTGCTCGGTTACCTGCGACGCCGTCGTCTGCGTCGGGAGCGCATGAAGCCGCGCGTGGAGGAGCTCAACGAGCGCCTCGGCGCTTCCGGCGAGGCCGTCGACTGGCCGTTCCGTCAGGGTGGCCGGCTCACGACGGAACGACTGCATCAGACGCGAGTGAGGATGCGGCGCCTGCTCGCCGACTTCGACTACTACCTCGCGGCGCCGCTCGGGTGGCGGGAGGGGGGCGTGCTCGTGTGGGCGGGCATGCGCGGAGCGGTCACTCTCGCGGCCGCCCAGACGCTGCCGGCCGACACCCCGAACCGGTCGCTCCTCGTGCTTGTCGCGTTCATCGTGGCGGCGGCGTCGCTGCTCGTCCAGGGAGGCTCGCTCGGTTTCGTCGTGAAGCGCCTCCGGCCGGCCGGGCCGGATCCCGAGGCTCAGCGGATGGAGCGCGCCGAACTGCTCGCTCTTCTCGCCGACGTCGCCCGGCGGGTGCGCGAGGAGTACGGTGTCCCGGCCGTCCGGCGTCCCGAGGCCGACATCGGCGCGGGCGACCGCGCGCTCTCCGAGTACGGAGCGGTGGATGACCGAGCGGTCGACGATCGCGTCGACGCGTCGGCTTCCTCCGAACTCCCGACCGCCGGGAAGGACTCGGTGAATCCGGAGGATCGTGAGAACGATGCTCTCTCGACCGCAGGGGAGGACTCGCTGAGTCCGGAGGACCACGAGAACGATGCTCTCTCGACGGCGGGGGAGGAGATCGAGGAGCGTCGGCGCATCGAGCGGCACGCGCGCGTCCGAGCCGTCGCACTCGCGGTCGTGACGGCGCAGCGGGAGGCTCTGCTCGACGCCCGGGACGACGGCACCTTCGACGCGGAAACCCTCGACACCGCTCTCGCGACGCTCGACGCCGCGCAGATCAGCATCGAACTGCAGGGCGCCCCGCCGCAGCTGTGACCGCGCGGCCGATCGCGCATCCCTCTATCGGTCGTCGGATCCGTTATCGGTCGTCGAATCCGTCGCTGTCGTCGAAACCGTCGTGGTCCTCGAGTGTGGCCTCGTCGCTTGCGAGAGCGTCCTCGTCGTCCTCGAGGACCACAGGCCTCTCGTCGTCGGGGACGATCACGGTGTCGCCGCGATCGGTTCGCACGGCCACCGGCGTCTCCTCGTCGATCACAGCCTCCACGTCGACGTCGGCGGGAACAGTCTCGTCGCTGCGCCACTCTTCGACATGAGCGGGGTGTTCGTCGGGGTCGACTGCTCTCGCCGAGTCGACGTGGTTCACCGCAGGGCCCGCGCCGGCGTTCGTGCTGGCGTTCGTGCCGCGGTTCGGGTCGGCGCCGGATCGGTTGGTCAGATCGGCGTTCAGGTCGGGATCGGATCGGTCGGTCATGATGTCGTCCTCCTTCGATCGCTCGGTTCTGCCCGTCCAGCCTGACTCGACCCGCGTCACGATCGCAAGCCGCGCTTCGGTCACAGGCGGGGGAGTCTGCAGTGCGCTCCGCGCAGAATCCACGCACTCCGGATATGGCGCCCTCATCCGGTGTCGGGGAGTGGTGGGCGTCGTCGGCTTTTCGTCGTGTGGGTCCAGTCGTGGTGTCCGGGTCCGCGGACGTGGGGGACGCCTCCGGGCATGCTGATGCGCCACGGTCCGGTATCGATCTTCTGATGGTGTCCCCAGCACAGCAGCACACCGTTGTCCGTGTGGGTTTCCCCGCCGTCCCGATGTGGGATGACGTGGTGGACTTCGCACCATCCGGCGGGGATCGTGCACCCGGGGATGACGCAGCCGCCGTCGCGGGCGGTGATCGCGCGGCGCTGCATGGGGGTGAAGCACCGTTGTGTGGATCGTCCTGCGTGATCGTGACGATGACCGCGGGTGCGGAACCGGCGAGTTCGGGTGCATCGGCGACGCGGGACGCGGCGCTGAGGATCGACGCGAGGGAATCGTGCCGTCTCTGATCCGGGCGACGCGTGTCCGCCATCACCTCCGCGGGGACCGGTTCTTCCGTGAACGTCACGGTGCGCGTATGAGCGTCGGTGAGGCGGCGGAACGTGGCACCCACTTCCGGCATCAGCATCCCACGGACCGGGATGAGGCCTTCCGGGGTTTCCTTTCCGAACCGCAGCGATCGTTGCCGGCGCGCGGCCTCCTCGGTCGGCCTCGCCCCATCAGGGTCGATGACGGCGATGAATGCCTTCACCTGCCCGCGGACGAGGTCGACACGTAGCGGTGGGTGTGTCTCGTCTCCCCGTGCCAACTCCACGAGCCCGCGTTCAGCTTCGTGGAGCACAGTCGGTTCCACACGGGAGGCGACGGCGTCCAGTTCGCGCACGAGCAGCGCCGCGGCTTCCCCTCCGAGTGACCCGGCGGTGACCGCGTCCGCGATCACGGGATGAGCGGGTGCTGTGGGGGACCCGGTGAGGGAGGTGCCCGGTGTGAGGGCTTCACCGGTGCGGATGCGTGCCCGCGCGGTTGCCTCGCTCGTGCCGGTGAGGGTCGCGACGGCTTCGACGTCGTTGCGGTACCCGAGCGCACCGAAGGTGTCGAT
>CAKTZW010000309.1 GCA_934636065.1 uncultured Labedella sp. | reverse complement strand
TGATGGTCCGGTACGGCCGACTGGGCTTCACCCGCCGGCCGCGCGCCGCGGACCGCGCGGCCGTCGCGGAGGCCCTCGAGCGCGTCGAACTCAGGGAGTTCGCCGACCGGCAGATCGGACAGCTGTCCGGGGGGCAGCGCAAGCGCGCCTTCGTCGCGCGGGGCATCGCGCAGGGTGCCGAGGTGCTCCTGCTCGACGAGCCGTTCGCGGGCGTCGACAAGCGATCGGAGGGCACCTTCAGCCGGTTGCTCCGCGAGCTCGCCGACGACGGGCGCACCGTCATCGTCTCGACCCACGATCTCCGCGCCCTCCCCGCCCTCTGCGACGAGGCGGTGCTCCTGCTGCGCCGGGTCCTCGCACACGGAGATCCCCGGGACGTGCTGCGGCCGGAACAACTCGCGCGGGCGTTCGGTCTCGACGTGCTCGCGGAAGGGGAATGACATGACCGGTGCAGACGGCCTCCTCGGACTCCTCCTCGAGCCCCTCCAATTCGACTTCATGGTGCGGGCCCTCGTCGCGACGCTCATCGCCGCGGTCGTCTGCGCGCTGCTCAGCTGCTGGCTCGTGCTCATCGGCTGGTCCCTCATGGGCGACGCCGTCTCCCACGCGGTGCTCCCCGGCGTCGTCCTCGCGTACATCGTCGGGGCGCCGTTCGCGGTCGGCGCGCTCGTCTTCGGCTTCCTGGCGGTCGCGCTCATCGGGGTGGTCCGCGACACGAGCCGAGTGAAGGAGGACGCCGCGATCGGCATCGTCTTCACGACCCTCTTCGCCTTCGGCCTCGTGCTCATCTCGATCACGCCGAGCCAGACGGACCTCAGCCACATCATCTTCGGCAACATCCTCGGCATCGGGACCGACGATCTCGTCCAGATCCTCGTCCTCGGGGGCATCGCGGCCGCCGTCCTCCTCGTGAAACGGCGGGATCTGACGCTGTTCGCGTTCGATCCGACCCACGCGCACGCGATCGGGCTGTCGCCCCGGCTGCTCGGGGCGCTCCTGCTCGGGGTCCTCGCGATGACCGCCGTCGTCGCGCTCCAGACGGTCGGCGTGATCCTCGTCGTCGCGATGCTCATCATTCCCGGCGCGACGGCCTACCTCCTCACCGACCGCTTCCCGCGCATGCTCGTCATCGCCCCGTCGATCGCGGCCCTCTCCGCCGTCGTCGGCATCTACTCGAGCTACTTCCTCGACACGGCTCCCGGCGGGATGGTGGTGCTCGCCCAGGGGGCGGTCTTCGCCGTCGTGTTCCTCGTGAGCCCGCGCCACGGCGTGCTCGTCGAGGCGGTCAGGCGTCGGGTGCGCCGCCGCGCGGTCCGGGCCGCCGGAGTGGTCGCGCCGTAGACTCGCTGGCGTGGATCTCGACGGGCTGACGCGGATGGCACAGGACTACGTGAGTGCCATCTGGAAGTCGGAGGAGTGGACCGACACGCACGCGACCGCCGGCGACATCGCGGGGCGCCTCGGCGTGGCGACGTCGACCGTGTCGGGGAATCTGAAGAAGCTCGTCTCCGACGGGCTCGTGCACCACGAACGGTACGGCGCCGTCACGCTGACGGCCGACGGGCGGTCGGCGGCCGTGCAGATGGTCCGGCGGCACCGGCTGCTCGAGACCTATCTCGTGGAGCGACTCGGCTACGGTTGGGACGAGGTGCACGACGAGGCCGAGCATCTCGAGCACGCGGCCTCGGACACCTTCATCGAGCGGATCGATCGTGATCTCGGTTTCCCCGAGCGCGACCCCCACGGGGACGTCATCCCGCGCCGAGACGGCAGTGTTCCGACGTCGGAGGCGGTCAACCTCGCCGAGATGGCGATCGGGGAGAGCGGGACCGTCGCGCGCATCTCCGACGAGGATCCGGCGCTCCTGCGTTACCTCGAGACGCGCGGCATCCTGCTCGATGCGCCCATCAGCGTGCGCGACCGGATCGACGTGGCGGGGGTGCTCCTGCTGGCGCACGGCGATGCCGGCGGGGCCGGTGGTGCGGGTGCCGGAGCCGGTGCGGCGGAGCGGACGGAGCTCGGGGTGGTCGCGGCGCGCGCGATCTGGGTCGCGACCTCGGCTGAGCCGGGGTCGGCGTCGGAGTCCGCGTCAGCGTGAGGGTCGGGCGCCGTGTCGGCGTCGATAGGCTGAGCCGGTGACCGTCACCATCACCCTCATCGGCAAGCCGGACTGCCACCTGTGCGACGACGCCCGGGCCGTCGTCGATTCGGTCGTCGCCGATGTGGGCTCGCGAGCGGACGCTCCGGCCGTCACCGTCGAGGAGCTGTCGATCGCCGACGACGAGGCGCTGCGCGAGCGGTACTGGGAGATGATCCCCGTCGTGCTCGTCGACGGTCGCCAGCACTGTTACTGGCGCGTGGACGCCGACCGATTGACGAACGCGATCCTGGAGGACCGATGACCATCCGACACATCGTCACGTGGAAGCTCGCGTCGACCGACCCGGCCGAGCGGGCCGAGCACGCCGCCGGCATCGCCGAGCGGCTCACGGCGCTCGTGGGCGTCGTGGAGGAGATCGCCGCGCTCACCGTCTCGAGCAACATCGCCTATCCGGAGCAGAACTGGGACGTCGTGCTCGTGTCGGAGTTCGCGGACCTCGACGCCCTCGAGCGCTACCAGGTCCACCCCGCGCACCAGGAGGCCGCCGCCTACGTCCGCAGCGTCGTCTCCGACCGCGCCTCCATCGACACCCTCCTCTGACGACATAAAAACGGAGATGGTGCACGTAGCTACGTGCACCATCTCCGTTTTCATGTGGTGGGGTCAGGGGAGGAGGCGGGTGGGGCCGCGGAAGAGGTACGTCGTCTCGCGGATCGACTGCTCGCCGAGCAGCAGCATGAGCACCCGCGCGAGGCCCATGCCGAAGCCGCCGTGCGGCGGGACGCCGTAGCGGAAGAAGTCGAGATAGAACCCGAGCTCCTCCGGGTCGAGGCCCTTCTCGCGCGCCTGCTCGATCAGGACGTCCACGCGGTGCTCGCGCTGCGCCCCCGTCGAAATCTCGACGCCGTTGTAGATGAGGTCGTAGCTGTTCGTGAGCGACGCGTCGCCCTCGTGACGCATGTGGTAGAACGGCCGGATGCTCGACGCGTAGTCGGTCAGGAACACGAAGTCGTGCCCGAACTCCTCCTTCACGTACGCGGCGATGCGGCGCTCGCCCTCCGGGTCCATGTCGTCGTCGGCGCGGGGCACCTCGTAGCCGCGCTCCGCGACGATCCGCTTCGCCTCGGCGAGCGGGATGCGCGGGAACGGACGCGAGGGCACGACGACGTCGAGGTCGAAGTGCTCCGTGAGCGCCTCGCCGTGCTTCTCCTTGACCGCCGTGAAGGCCGCGACGAGGAGCTCCTCGTGGAGCGTCATGACGTCCTCGTGCGAGTCGATCCAGCTGATCTCGGCGTCCACGCTCGTGAACTCGGTCGCGTGGCGGCTCGTGAACGACGGGTCAGCACGGAAGGCCGGGCCGATCTCGAAGACCTTGCCGAACCCGGCCGGCTGCGCCATCTGCTTGAAGAACTGCGGGCTCTGCGCGAGGTACGCCGTGGTCTCGAAGTAGCCGACCTCAAAGAGCTCGGCGCGCGACTCGCTCGCCGACGCCATGAGCTTCGGGGTGTGGATCTCGATGAAGTCGTTGTCGATCCAGTACTGACGGAACGCGTGCTCGATCGTCGTCTGCACGCGGAAGATGAGGTTCTGCTTCGGGTTCCGCAGGTCGAGGAAGCGCCAGTCGAGGCGCTTGTCGAGGCTCGAGTCCG
>CAKTZW010000308.1 GCA_934636065.1 uncultured Labedella sp. | reverse complement strand
GCGCGTGCGCATCACGCCGTCGCGCGGGTGGGAGGGCCCCTGGCCGCGCATCGGGGTGCGGTTCGCGCTGCCTCTCGACGTGACCGAGGCGCGCTGGTTCGGCACCGGTCCGCTCGAGAGCTATCCGGACAGTCTTCGCGCCGCTCGCGTCGGGGCCTTCTCGGCCGCGATCGACGATCTCGTCGTGCCGTATGCGCGGCCGCAGGAGAGCGGGCACCGCTCGGAGCTGCGCCGTCTCGAACTCTCCCACGCCGCGGGGCCGTGGCTTCGGCTCGAGGCGGAAGCCGATTCCGCCGGCCGGCTGCCCGGCTTCACGCTGCGGCGGCACACGCCGCAGCAGGTGGCGGCTGCCGCGCATCCGCACGAGCTGCCCGAGCCGGTCGCGACGTACCTCACGATCGACGCCGCCCAGCACGGGCTCGGCACGCGCGCGTGCGGCCCGGACGTGTGGCCGACGGAGTACCTCCGCCCCGAGTCCCGCACGATCGCGCTCCGCTTCTCCGCGCTCTGAGCGCCCCTCCTCCTCGCGTGCCGCGTGCCGCCCCACGCGCGATGTCGTCACTTTGAGCGCATTCCACACGTTGTAACGGCTGCAATCCGCTCAAAGTGGCGACATGGCGGATGGCGGTGGGGCGAGGGGCGCGGTGCGCGGTGCGGGCGAGGGGACGGGGTCTGGCAGGATCGGGGCGTGACTTCGACTCTCCCCTCCCTCGACGGCCGCGTCTTCAAGATGACCTCGTCGACGACCTCCGCGGTCGACCCCGACGCCCCGAGCGTCTTCCGCTACTTCGAGCAGGACGACCTCATCTGGGGCGACTACACCGGCGACACCGTGACGATCGGACGCTTCGTCGGCACCCGGAGCGGCGATACCATCTGGGTCTCCTTCGTCCACGTCCTCGCGGCCGACGGCACCGTCGTCACCGGCGACGGGGAGAGCGAGATCGAGGCGACGGACGACGGAGCGCTCCGCCTCGTCGAGCACTACGAGATGCACGGCGCGCCGCAGCTGAGCGTGTGCGTGGAGGTCCCCGCCGCGTGACCCGCCCCCGCTTGACTACCTGAAAACGTCGCAGGTGCGCGATTTTTCGTGTACCGGCAACGTTTTCAGGGGGGTGAGGAGGGTCAGGGGCGGGCGGCCATGGCGTCGCGGCCCTCGGCGGCGGGCGTCCACCGGGTCATCCCAAGGCGCGACGTCTCCGGGCGATCTGGGATGTCCGTCGGCAGCACGAACGGCTTCCGCACGACCTCGTCGAGCACGACGACGCTCACGACGGTGCGCACCTCGGGGAGCATCGCGATCACCCCCGTGGCGAACTCGTGCACGCCGCCCACGTCGGTCGCGCGCACGAGCACCATCGCGTCGTGCTCCCCCGTCGTGATGACGCAGTACTCGACGTCCGGCATCGCGACGACCTTCTCCCGGAACGGGACCCACGACTGCGGGTGCACCGTGACGAAGACGAGAGCGCAGATCGACAGACCGGCCCGCGCGGGGTCGACACGCGCGGAGAAGCCGGTGATGACCCCGTCGCGCACGAGGGTCTCGACACGCGTGTACGCGTTGGCGCGCGAGATGCCGACCTCGTCGGCGAGCGCCGCGATCGATATGCGTCCGTTATCGCGCAGGACGTTGAGGATTCTGTAGCTCACGTCGTCCAGGGCGGCACTTCGTCCAGCCGTCGCGGTCTCGTCGGAAGGTTTGCTGGACATTCTGTGCTCCGATCGGAGAGTGGACATGGCGGCATGTTACGAGCGTGTGAGATGGCTGGACAGATCGTCGCTGCCCGTGCCAATCTGAGCACGGTCGTCCACAGCACTCAAGACCGACTTCCTGATTCGTCGCCCTTCTCCCCCAGGAGTTCACATGAACACTCCGCGCCGTCTTGCCCCCATCGCCCTCGGTACCGTCGCCCTGCTCGCCCTCGCCGGTTGCTCCGGCGGGAACTCCGCGAACACGGACGACGCCGAGCAGAGCGGGGGCGGCTCGCTCGTCATCGACACCGCCTTCTCGATCGAGACGACCGACCCCGGGCACACCTACGACCCCACCGGCAACATGGTCGCGAAGGCCCTGTACGAGACCCTCGTCGACTTCGAGGGCTCCGACGTTACGACGCCCGTCCCCGGACTCGCGTCGTGGGAGCAGAACGACGAGGCGACCGAGTTCACCTTCACTCTCGAGGACGGCCGCACCTTCTCCGACGGCAGCGAGATCACGGCCGACGACGTCCTCTTCAGCCTCCAGCGCATCCAGGGGATGACGGACGCGAAGCCGAACTTCCTCCTCGCCGGCCTCACGATCGAGAAGGTCGACGACAGCACCGTGTCGATCACGAGCGAGACGCCGCTGCTGCAGCTCCCGGCGATCCTCGCCAACCCGGCGCTCGGCATCGTCAACGCGGACGTCGTGCAGGAGAACGGCGGCACGACCGACGGCTCCGACTCGGCGCAGTCCTTCCTCGACGGCGAGTCCGCGGGCTCCGGCCCGTTCGTGCTCGACACGCTCGACCTCAGCTCGCAGGTCGTGCTGACGAAGAACCCCGAGTACTCGGGCGACGAGGAGTCCGCGTACGACCGCGTCGTCATCCGCAACGTCACCGAGAGCGCCACCCAGCTCATCAACCTGCAGGGCGGCGACACCATGGTCGCGATGGACCTCAACGGCGACCAGGTCGAGGGCCTCGAAGACGGCTTCACGGTCGACTCCGTGCCGTCCGGTCAGACGATCTTCCTGCTCCTCAACCAGTCCCCTGACGTGGCCGGCGACCTCGCGAACGTCGACCTCGCCGAGGCCGTCCGCTACGCGCTCGACTACGACGCGCTCCTCGAGCTCGCCGGCGCCGGCGCGACGCAGGCCACCGGCGTCATCCCCACCGGTTTCGAGGGCGCGCTGCCCGAGGGCGTCACCCAGGACCTCGACCGCGCCACGGCCGCGCTCGAGGCGTCCGGCTACGACGGACAGACCCTCCGCCTCCAGTTCCCGAACGACTACCCGGTCGGCGGCGTCGAGTTCACCCCGCTCGCGGAGCGCATCCAGTCGCAGCTGCAGGAGATCGGCCTCACCGTCGAGCTCGCTCCGGCGCCCTTCGCCACGGAGCTCGACGCCTACGTGAACGGCACCGAGGCGTTCGGCCTCTGGTTCTGGGGCCCCGACTACGCCGACTCGGCGAACTTCCTGCCCTTCGCGCCCGGCCTCAAGGTGGGGCTCCGCTCCGGCTGGGCCGCCGAGGCGAACCCCGAGATCGCCGACCTCGCCGCGTCGGCGGCGAGCGCGACCGACGTCGACGAGCGCACCGGCGACTTCGAGGCCTTCGCCGAGGCCATGCAGGAGCAGGGACCGTTCGTCCCACTCATCGTCCCGGGCCGCAACATCGCGACGACCGACGCCGTGACCGGCGCCGTCTACAACTCGGTGTGGGACGTCGACATCGCCGAGATCACCCCCGCCGGCTGACGAGCGTGAGCAGTACCACTCGCGGGTACCGGGCGAGGTCTCCCCTCGCCCGGTACCTCCTCCGCCGGGCCGGCACCTCGCTGCTCCTGCTCGTCGGGGTCACGATCGTCACGTTCGCGCTGACGAACCTCGTGCCGGGCGACCCCGTGTCGGCGGCGCTGGGCGAGGGCGCGGCCCAGAACCCGGAGACCCGCGAGGCCTTCATCCGCGCGCAGGGTCTCGATCAGCCGATCGTCGTCCAGTACCTCGTGTACATGGGCAACCTCCTGCGCGGCGACCTCGGCACCTCGCTCGTCACGG
>CAKTZW010000307.1 GCA_934636065.1 uncultured Labedella sp. | reverse complement strand
GGCCTGGCGGACCCGGGCGCGCACGCCCGCGCGGTACTCGGCGAGGTGCAGTGAGGTGTTGCGGTCGTGGCCGACGCCGAGCAGCAGCACCTGCGCGTCGAGCTCGTGCAGCCGCGCGAGCGGCGAGCCCTCCCCCAGCCCGTCCGCCAGCTGGTGGCCCTCGGTCACCCGGGTCGCGGCGGGACCGACCGCGGAGACGAGGGGCGCGCGGATGAACGCTGCTCTCACGCGACCCGGACCGAGGACGGGGACGTCGAGGTCCGTCTCGAAGCTGTCGAGCTGCGAGCCGAACGCGTTCCGCTGCACCGTCACGTCCAGCCCGCCGAACGTCCGCTGGCCCGCGATCCCGTCGGTGATGCGGTCGGCGAGGAGGATGAGCCCAGCGCACGTCCCGTACACCGGCAGGCCGCGCGCGATGGCCGCGCGAATCGGCTCGGCGATCCCGAACATCCGCGCGAGCTTGTCGATCACCGTGGACTCCCCGCCCGGGATCACGAGACCGTCGACGGATTCCAGCTCGGCCGGCCGACGGACGAGGACGGGGTCGGCTCCGAGCCCCGCGAGCACCGCGACGTGCTCCCGCACATCTCCCTGCAGGGCGAGCACCCCGACGCGCAGCGCGGGGCCTGGTCTACCAGCCACGCTCGGCGAGCCGGTGCGGCGCGGGCAGGTCGGCGACGTTGATGCCCACCATGGCCTCGCCGAGGCCGCGCGATGCGTCCGCGATCACCGCGGGGTCGTCGAAGAACGTCGTCGCCTTGACGATCGCGGCGGCCCGGCGCTCCGGCTGCCCCGACTTGAAGATGCCGGAACCGACGAAGACGCCGTCGGCGCCGAGCTGCATCATGAGCGCGGCGTCGGCCGGAGTCGCGACACCGCCGGCCGTGAAGAGCACGACGGGGAGCCTGCCGGTACCGGCGACCTCGGCCACGAGGTCATATGGCGCCTGCAGCTCCTTGGCCGCGACGTACAGTTCGTCCGCGGACATCGCGGTGAGGGCCCGGATCTCGGCTCCGATCGTGCGGATGTGCTTCGTCGCCTCGGACACGTCCCCCGTACCGGCCTCGCCCTTCGACCGGATCATCGCGGCCCCCTCGTTGATGCGCCGGAGCGCCTCGCCCAGGTTGGTGGCACCGCACACGAAGGGGACGGTGAACGACCACTTGTCGATGTGGTTGACGTAGTCGGCCGGGCTCAGCACCTCGGACTCGTCGATGTAGTCGACGTCGAGCGCCTGCAGCACCTGCGCTTCGACGAAATGCCCGATGCGGGCCTTCGCCATGACGGGGATCGAGACCTCGGCGATGATCGCCTCGATCAGATCCGGGTCGCTCATGCGCGCGACCCCGCCCTGGGCTCGGATGTCCGCGGGAACGCGTTCGAGGGCCATGACGGCGACGGCGCCGGCGTCCTCGGCGATCCGCGCTTGTTCCGGCGTGACGACGTCCATGATGACGCCGCCCTTGAGCATCTCCGCGAGGCCGCGCTTGACGCGATCGGAGCCGACGGCGGAGGGGGAGGATGTCTCGGTCATGCCGCCGAGTTTAGGGTCGGCCGGCGCGGTGGATCGTGGCCAGCGGGAGCCAATCCGCGATCACTGGACTGCGCCGCGGCCCGGTGCGGAAGCCAATCCGCGATCAGTGGCTTGCGTCCGCCGCCCAGGCCTCGGCGAGGGTCCGTCGCACGTCGCCGAGCAGCTGCGGGAGCGCCTTCGTCCGGGCGATGATCGGGAAGAAGTTGGCGTCCTGCGCCCAGCGCGGGACGACGTGCTGGTGCAGGTGACCGGCGACCCCGGCCCCCGCCACGGCACCCTGGTTCATCCCGATGTTGAACCCGTCGTTGTTCGAACTCCGCCGGACCACCCGCATCGCCGTCTGGGTGAGCGCGCCGATCTCGGCGACCTCCTCGTCCGTGGCGTCGTCGTAGAGCGGGATGTGCCGGTACGGGCAGACGAGGAGATGGCCTGAGTTGTACGGGAACAGGTTGAGGAGGACGAAGGCGTGGCTCCCGCGCGCGACGATGAGTCCCGTCTCGTCGTCCTGCTGCGGCGCCCAGCAGAACGGACACTCGTCGACGTGCGGTTGCGGGCCGGCCTCGATGTACGCCATCCGATGGGGCGTCCACAGCCGCTGGAACTCGTCGGGGACGCCCGCGAGGTGCGCGGCGTCCTCGAACCCGTCCCCCTCGGTCATTCGGACCACGCCGTGAGGACGTGTTCCTTCTCGGCGATCGCGGCCCGGATGCGCGCGACGGCGTCTTCCACCGGAACGCCGTTGAGCTGCGTCCCGTCGAGGAAGCGGAAGCTCACCGAGCCTCCCGCCACATCCTGTTCGCCGGCGATCAGCTGGACGGGGACCTTGCCCGTGGTGTGGGTACGGATCTTCTTCTGCATGCGGTCGTCGCTGCGGTCGACGCTCGCGCGCACTCCACCCGCCTTGAGCCGCGCAACGACGTCCTCGAGATACGGCGCGTACTCCTCAGCGACGGGGATCGCGACGACTTGCTCGGGAGCGAGCCAGAGCGGGAACGCCCCGGCGTAGTGCTCGAGCAGGATGGCGAAGAAGCGCTCGATCGACCCGAGCAGCGCTCGGTGGATCATGACGGGCTGCTGGCGGGAGCCGTCCGGCGCCGCGTAATCGAGCTCGAAGAGCTCCGGCTGGTTGAAGTCGAGCTGCACGGTCGAGAGCTGCCACGTCCGGCCGATCGCGTCGCGTGCCTGCACCGAGATCTTCGGGCCGTAGAAGGCGGCGCCGCCCGGGTCGGGGACGAGTTCGAGTCCGGAGTCGACGGCGACCTGCCGGAGGGTCTCGGTCGCCTCCTCCCACATCTCCTCGGTGCCGACGGACTTCTCCGGGTCGCGGGTCGACAGTTCCAGGTAGAAGTCGTTCAGTCCGTAGCCGCGGAGCGTCTCGAGCACGAACTCGAGCTGCCGCGCGAGCTCCTCCTTCACCTGGTCCTGAGCGACGTAGATGTGCGCGTCGTCCTGGGTGAGCCCGCGCACGCGCGTGAGTCCCGAGAGGGTTCCGCTCTTCTCGTAGCGGTAGACGGTCCCGAACTCGGCGAGCCGCAGCGGCAACTCCCGATAGCTGCGACCGCGTGCCCGGTAGATGAGGTTGTGCATCGGGCAGTTCATGGGCTTCAGGTAGTAGTCCTGACCCTGGCGCGTGAGCTGGCCGTCGGCGTCGTACTCGGCGTCGAGGTGCATCGCCGGGAACATGCCCTCCTTGTACCAGTTGAGGTGCTGGCTGGTCTCGAAGAGGTGCGCCTTGGTGATGTGCGGCGTGTTGACGAGCTCGTAGTCGTTCGCGACGAGCCGCTCGCGCATGTAGTTCTCGATCTCGTTGCGGATGATGCCGCCGCGGGGGTGGAACACCGCGAGCCCCGACCCGATCTCGTCGGGGAAGCTGAAGAGGTCGAGCTCGCGACCGAGCTTGCGGTGGTCCCGCTTCGCGGCCTCCTCGAGTCGGGCCTGGTAGGCGCGGAGCTCGTCCTTGGTCGGCCAGGCGGTGCCGTACACGCGCTGGAGCTGCGGGTTCTTCTCGGAGCCGCGCCAGTACGCGGCGGCCACGCGCATGAGGGCGAAGCCGTTGCCGATCATCCGGGTGTTCGGGAGGTGCGGGCCGCGGCACAGGTCCTTCCACACCGTCTCCCCCGACTTCGGGTCGACGTTGTCGTAGATCGTGAGCTCGGTACCGCCGACCTCGACGGACTCGCCGGACTCGCCGGCGTCCGTGCCGCCCTTGAGACCGATGAGCTCGAGCTTGT
>CAKTZW010000306.1 GCA_934636065.1 uncultured Labedella sp. | reverse complement strand
CGTTCAGCCGCGCGTTCATCCGTCCCCTCTTCCAGACGCTTCGTATATAGAGCACGAGCATCAGGAGAAGACTGATCCAGCTGAGGCCGATCAGTGCCTGTACCCAGCGGGCGGAGTCCGCAAAGGACACACCACAGAAGATCGCGTGGCCTGCATTGACCCCGAAGATGTAGGCGACCTGCGTAAACGCGAAGCCGAGGGCCTGGGCGAGGGAGAAGGTGTCCTGCACCTTCGTGCCGGCCGTGCCGACCGGGATCGGACCGTAGCCCTCCAGGATCGGCGGATCGTCCGAGTGCCCGAGCAGCGTGAGGACCGGGACCGTGACGTGCACGGTGGGCCGGAATCGCGCGTACCGCCCGCGCCGGGGAGCCGCGTACCCGTCCGCTCCGGCGTGGGATGTCGGGCGCTGATCCGTCTCGTCGTCGAACACGTCGCCGTGGAGCAGGAGATCGACGGCGACGTCGGCGCGCAGCTGACCGATGCTGCGCTCCTCGTCGGCTCGGCCGGCGAGCACGCGGGCCGCCGCGTCGACGCGTTCGGCGGCGCCACGCGCCTCGACGCACGGGAGGTGGAGATGGAGCCACGCCATGCCGTCGCGATCCGCCTCGAAGACGAACCGGCGTTCGGCTCGTCGGCGGGCGGCTCGGATGTCGATCGACTGGGGATGGAGCCGCTCGCGAACGGCTCGGGCTCGACGCCGCGCCTGCGCTGGAGTGCCGGCGAGCGCGGTCGGGAGCACGAGGGATTCGAACTCCGCGCGCCGCTCTTCGGGCACCTCCATCACCCCGTCGGCGAGCGCTCGAGCGTGTGCGGGTGACACCGCTCCCAGATCGAGGGCGGAGAGGACGGAGGGGAGCAGCGCGAGCCGTGACGCCTCGTCGAGTTGAGCGCGCACGGTGGCCTCGCTCAGCCGCCGAGCCACGGCGAGCTCGGCGACCACGAGGCGCGCCCCCAGCTCTTCGCGCGCCGCTGCCTCGCGATCGGCCGTCGAGGCGGCGGAGCGGCTGTCGGACCGCGGGTCGTGGACGACGTGCCGGGCGCCCATCTCGAGCGCTCGACGACTCAGCTCCGCGAGCAGTCGGGCGGTGCGCGCGTGAAGCGCCGCCGCCTCCTCGTCGGCACGCAGGACGGCGTCGACGAGTTCGTCCAGGCTGAATTCGTCCAGGCTGAATTCGTCGATGCTGGGTTCGTCGATGCTGGGTTCGCCGATGCTGGGTTCGTCGACACCGAGTTCGTCAACACTGAGTTCGTCGACACTGAGTTCGTCCACGCCGAGCACCGACGGCGGCACGGCCCCCGCCGTCGCCGTTGCGTCCTCTACTCTCGCCCCCGCGAGCATCCCCCGATGCATACGAGCACTCAACCACCCACCACCGACATTCCTCCAGGCGCCGGACGGCATCCGTCGCGGGATAGCCTGGCCGTCGTGCGCTCGGGAAAGTTCTACGTCTTCCTCGTCCTCGCCAACCTGTTCTGGGCGGGCAACTTCCTCTTCGGCAGCCTCGTCGTCGAGCAGCTCTCTCCGTTCCTCCTGACGGCGCTGCGGTGGGCCGCAGCGGCGCCGCTTCTCATCGCGCTCGCGGTCGTCGTCGAACGCCCACGGTGGCGCGAGGCGCTGCGCGAGTGGCCGATGCACCTGCTGCTCGCCGCCCTCGGCCTCGTCGCGTTCTGCGTCTTCAGCTACGAGGCGCTGCGGCATACGACGCCGACGGACGCGGCCGTGGTGGGCGCCATCAACCCTGCGATCATCGCCGTCGTCGCCGGTCTCCTCGCGCGTGAGCGGGTCGGGATCCGCCGTGCCGCGGGGATCGGCGTCTCGCTCGTCGGCGTGCTCGTCGTCATCAGCGGAGGCGACCTCGGTTCGCTCGTGCGCGCCGACGTCAACGCGGGTCACGTGTGGATGCTCGGGGCCGTCGTCGTCTGGACGGCCTACACGGTCCTCAGCCGTCGGCTCTCGACCGGCCCCGTGACCGCGTCGGCTGTGCAGGCGACCATGACGACCCTGGTGCTGGCTCCGTTCGCGATCCCGCAGCTGGGGGACGTCGATCTCCACGGCGCCGCGCTCGGCGGCCTCCTCTACATCGCCGTCTTCCCCTCGGTGCTCTCGCTCGTGCTGTGGAACGTCTCCGTCAAGCGCGTGGGGGCGAGCACGGCGGGCGTGTACCTCAACCTCCTGCCGATCTTCACCGCGCTGCTCGGGCTCGTGGTGGGCGTGCCGATCTCTCTCGCGACCGTGCTCGGCGGGCTCTTCGTCGTGGTCGGCGTCACGATCACCTCCACGCGACGGGCCGCGGGAGCGCCGGACGGTGGCGGCTCCGGCGCGCGCGGGCAACTACGATAGACGCTCGTGGCTCTCACTATCGGAATCGTCGGTCTCCCCAACGTCGGCAAGTCGACGCTCTTCAACGCGCTGACGAAGAACGACGTGCTCGCGGCGAACTATCCGTTCGCGACGATCGAGCCGAACGTCGGTGTCGTGAACCTGCCGGACCCGCGCCTCGACGTGCTCGCGGGCATCTTCCACAGCGAGCGCATCCTCCCCGCGACGGTGAGTTTCGTCGACATCGCGGGCATCGTGCGCGGGGCGAGCGAGGGGGAGGGGCTCGGCAATCAGTTCCTCGCGAACATCCGTGAGGCCGACGCGATCGCGCAGGTCGTGCGCGGCTTCGTCGACTCGGACGTCGTGCACGTCGACGGGGCCGTCGACCCGAAGTCCGACCTCGAGACGATCGGTGCCGAGCTCATGCTCGCCGACCTGCAGACGCTCGAGAAGGCCGTGACGCGGTACGAGAAGGAAGTGAAGGGCCGCAAGCTCGACCCGTCCGTGCTCGAGACGGCGAAGGCCGCGATCGAGAAGCTGCAGGAGGGAACTCTCCTGTCCGCGACGACGCTCGACCTGGCGCCGCTCCGCGAACTCGGCCTCCTCACCGCGAAGCCCTTCATCTTCGTCTTCAACGTGGACGAGTCGGTGCTGACCGACGATGCGAAGAAGGCGGAGCTCGCCGCTCTCGTCGCCCCCGCGAACGCCGTATTCCTCGACGCGAAGATCGAGTCGGAGCTCATCGACCTCGACCCGGAGGACGCCGCGGAGCTGCTCGCGTCGACGGGTCAGGAGGAGTCGGGACTCGACCAGCTCGCGCGCGTCGGCTTCGAGACCCTGGGGCTGCAGACCTACCTGACCGCCGGCCCCAAGGAGTCGCGCGCGTGGACGATCCCGACGGGCGCCAAGGCGCCGCAGGCCGCCGGCGTCATCCACACGGACTTCGAGAAGGGCTTCATCAAGGCCGAGGTCATCTCGTTCGACGACCTCGTCGAGACCGGCTCCGTCGCCGAGGCCCGCGCGAAGGGCAAAGCCCGCATGGAGGGCAAGGACTACACGATGCAGGACGGCGACGTCGTGGAGTTCAGGTTCAACGTGTAGGTAGGCGTGCCCTGGCGCGCTAGCACTCAACGGGGTGCATGTCGGGCGGAAAACCCGGCCGATGCGGCCCCCGGATGGGAGGCTATCCCGCCCACCGGATTGCTGCGACGGTGAGTCATGTCCGAATTGAGCGAGCCACTCAAGCGCCATCTCAGCCGCCGCACGATGTTGGCGGGAACCACAGGACTCGCGTTCACCGCCGTTCTGCATGACCTCGGAGTCGTACCGTCCCTGACGGGCGGCTTGTCGCCCTCCGTGACAGCCGCCGCTGCGGCCTGCATCCCGTACACCACGCCGACGGATCCGTACTATCCGTCGACGACGGCCGCCGGACAGTTCGATGCGCCCCGTGATGGTGGTGCG
>CAKTZW010000305.1 GCA_934636065.1 uncultured Labedella sp. | reverse complement strand
ACTTCCCAGCTGAGGGGTTCGAGCCGCTCGTCGACTCGCTGGCGCGCGACTATCCGACGATCGACCGCGCGCTGCTCGATCGCCATGATCGCGCTGAGCTGGGTCGAGTACGGGATCGACTCGTCGGACCGCATCGACCAGTCGTTCGCCGGCCGCAGCCATTCGCCGTCGAACGCCGTCTCCCACAGCACGTGGGTGCCGCGGCGCACGAAGTCCTCGAACTCCGCGCGCGCCGACGCCGGGAGCTCCTCGATCAGCTGCCCGAGGTAGCGGTAGAAGACGCCCTTGAAGAGGCCCTCGTCGCCGCCCTCGCCCTCGTCGCGGAAGACGGAGCCGTCGCTCAGCTCGGCGATCGCCGTCCGCGCCGTGCGCACCGCACGCTCGAGGAAACGCGCATCGCCCGTGCTGCGCGCCAGCTCGACGGTCGCTCCGATGTACAGGCCCTGGTTGTACGTGAACCGCCACTGCGTGTCGACGCGACCGTCGCCCTCGCGATTGATGCCGTCCTCGACGAAGCCGTCCTCGCCCACGAGGTGCGTCTCGAGCCAGTCGAACGCCGTCGTCGCGTAGCCGCGGAGGTCGCGATCGCCGACGACCGCCGGTGCGGATCCCACCGCTCCGAGCGCGCGCTCGAGCCGGAGCGACAGGATGACGAGCGGCCCGTTCGCCGGCGTGTTCTTGTACTCGAGCTGCTGCTTGCGCCACGCGAGGCTCGCGCCCCCGGCCTCGTTCCAGCCCTCCGCGATGACGTGGTCCCAGATCGCGACGGCATCGGCCAGGTAGGACTCCCGACCAGTCGCCTCGTGCAGCCGCACGATCGCGAGCGCGTACCAGAGCATGTCGTCGAAGTAGTCGTTGAACAGCTGTCCGCCGTTGCGCTCGAGGATGTTGCGGTAGGTCTCCTCCGCCTGATCCCGCCACGCGGTGTCGCCGGTGCGTTCGAACGCGTCGAGCCGCGCGTCGATCACGTGCGCGAGCCACCAGTAGTTGAACGTCTCCGGCACACCCGTTCCGGCCGGGTGGCTGTTCTCGAGGAACTGCGGCCACTCGGCCGCGAAGTAGTGGTCGAGGCTGCGCTGGGCGACGTCCGCGCGCTCGGACCAGACGCCGGTGTCGGACGCAGGGTTCGGGGCGGCGGGGCCGGGAGCGGTGGTGGAGGAGTCCGTCGTGGTCATTGTCGTCCGTTCGTAGAGGAGGTGCGGGCGGACGTGCACGATGTGTACGTCCGCCCGCGGGGTATCGCAGAGGTGGTGCGGATGCGGCAGGGGTCGGAGCTCAGCCGCGCGCGTCGGCGAGGATCTGGTTGCCCTGCTCCTCCGCCTGGGCGAGCGCCTGCTCCGCCGTCAGCTCACCGGCCATGAACTGCTCGAGCGCCGGCACGAGCGCCTTGCCCTCGACGTCGGAGAAGCCCTCGACGCTCGGGCGCACCTGCGCGTACTCGAGGGTCTCGATGAACGCGGCGTAGTGCGGGTCATCGGTGAAGTACGGGTCGTTCGCCGCCTCGATGTTCGCGGGGATCCAGCCCGAGATCTTCGCGAAGTCGACGCCGTTCTGCGGCTCGGTCGTCCACCACTTCATGAACTCCCATGCGCCCTCGACGTTCTTCGCGCCCTCGGGGATGACGAGCCCGAATCCGCCCATGTAGGCGCCGGTGTCGCCGTCGGGTCCGGCGACGGGCTGCGTGATGCCGTACTCGAGGCCGTCGACCTGGTCGAGGGTCGAGAGCGCCCACGGGCCGTCGTACTTCATCGAGAGCGTGCCCTCGGCGAACGGGTTGGCGCCGTCGCCGAAGCCGGGCTCGAAGACGCCCTCGTTCATGAGGTCCTCCCAGAACTCGAGGACCTCGAGGCCCTCGGGGCTGTTGAACGCGACCTCCGTCTCGTCCTCGTTGAGGAGCGAGCCGCCGGCCTGGGCGAGCCACTGGTTGAACAGGCCGGGGTCGCTCAGGTCGAAGCCGGCGCGGGTGAGGGATCCGTCGTTCTCGGTGAGCGCGACGGCCGCGGTCTTGAGCTCGTCCCACGTGGTCGGCGGCGTGATGCCGGCCTCGTCGAGCTGCGTCTGGTTGTAGAACAGCGAACGGTTGTCGACGAGCAGCGGGAGACCGTAGAGGTCGTCACCGACCTGCATCTCCCCGAGCGCGGGCTGGTAGAAGGCGTCGAGGTCGACGTCGTCCTCCTCGACGAGGTCGTTGATCGTCGCGAGCGCGCCCTTCGGGGCGTAGAGGGAGGTCTGATAGCGGTCCCAGAGCACGATGTCGGGGACCTCGCCGCCCGCGAGAGCGGTGAGCAGCTTCTCCTCGACGAGCTCCTGGGCGACGTACGAGACCTCGTAGTCGTCCTGCGACTCGTTGAACGCCGCAGCCTGGGCCTCGAGCTGCTCGACCTGGTCGCCGGACCACGAGCCCCACATGACGACCTTCTCGGCGCCGCTCGCGGTGGTGTCGCCGCCGCTCGATCCGCAACCGCTGAGGGCGACGACGCTCAGGGCGGCGACGCCGATCCCGAGTGCTGTGGTGATCTTCTTCATCGAATGTCTCCTTGTGTGTGGTGCTGGGGTGTGGTGCGGGTTGGTGGTGCGGGTGTCTGGTCAGGGGCCGGGGGGACTGCTGGCGGGAGGCGGGTCACTTGCTGCCGACGTGCGCGACGCCCTCGATGATGTAGCGCTGCGCGACGATGAAGATGACCAGCACGGGCAGGCTCGCGACGACGGTTCCCGCCATGAGGGGACCGAACGCCGTCTCGTAGTTGTTGACGAACGAGGAGAGCCCCACCTGGACCGTCATCATGTCGGGGTTGTTGAGCACGATGAGCGGCCACAGGAAGTTGTTCCAGCCGGCCTGGAAGCTCAGGATTCCGAGCACCGCCATGCCGGCCCTCGCGAGCGGGAAGTAGATCTGCGCGAAGATCCGGAACTCGCTCGCCCCGTCGATGCGCGCGGCCTCGCCGAGCTCGTCGGGGATGGTCTCGAAGAACTGCTTCATGAAGAACACGGCGAAGGCGCCCGCCGCGTACGGGACGATGACGGCCGCGTAGGTGTTGAGGAGGCCGAGGCCCCCCTGACCGAGGATGTCGTTCCCGCCGAAGAGGGGGAAGCCGCGCAGGATCAGGAACGTCGGGATCATCGTGACGATGCTCGGGATCATGAGCGAGGCGAGGAACACCGCGAAGACGCCCGAACGACCGCGGAACTTCAGCTTCGCGAGGGCGTAGCCGCCGAGCCCGCCGAAGAACACGTTCGTGACGGCGCCGCCGATCCCGAGGATGAGCGAGTTCACGAAGTACCGCCCGAACGGCACGTCCTCGAACACCGAGAGGTAGTTCTCGATCGTCGGGCTCGCGGGGATGAGGTTGAGCGCGCCCGCGAGGATCTCGCTCGCGGGCTTGAGCGAGGTCGAGAGCGTCCACACGAGCGGGGCGATCGTGATGACGCTCAGCACGACGACGGCGACGTACCAGACGACGTTGCCGATGAGCGAGCGGGTGCTGCTGCGCCGGCGCCGCGGGATGCTCGCGGGGTCCGTGGGGCGGGCCGGTCCCGTCGGGGTCCCACCGTTCGGGCTCCCGCCGGTCGGGGTCCCGCCGGAGGTGAGGGGGCGTGCGGTCGTGGCGGACACGGTTCCGCTCCGTTCGCGATCGAGGGCGGTCATCGGGCACTCGCTTCCCGGCTCGCGCGCTCGGCTCGTCGGAGCGAACGACGGGAGATCCGGTCCTCGGTGCGGGGATTGCTCAAGCGCGCGTTCGCGAGCGAGAAGATCAGGATGATGAGGAAGAGGATGAACGAGAGCGCCGAGGCGTAGCCCATCTCGAGCGCACCGA